>NZ_JBFUCA010000604.1:0-2240 GCF_056405475.1 Polaromonas sp. P1_G4 | reverse complement strand
TTCCACTCCTTGTACTGCCCGCCTTCTGCCTGCAAGCTGCCTTCGGCGCGCAGGCTCTGGATGCGGGCCACCACGCGCTCGGCTTCGTGCTCCTCGCTGTCGCAATCGATCACGCGCACCGGCTCGCCTTCGCCGAGCTCGCTGAACAACGTCTTGGGAAACAGCTTGGGGTTGGGGCCGATCACGTTGTTGGCCGCGCGCAGGATGGCGCTGGTGGAGCGGTAGTTCTGCTCGAGCTTCACAACCTTGAGGTTGGGATAGTCCTGCGGCAGCTTTTTCAGGTTGTCCAGCGTGGCACCGCGCCAGCCGTAAATCGACTGGTCATCGTCGCCCACCGCGGTGAAGCGGCCGCGCGGGCCGACGAGCAGCTTGAGCATCTCGTACTGCGTGGCGTTGGTGTCCTGATATTCGTCGACCAGCACATGGCCCAGCGATTGCTGCCATTTTTCGCGCACGTTGTCGTGCTCGCGCAGCAGCTTGAGCGGCAGGCCGACCAGGTCGTCGAAGTCGACGCTCTGGTAGGCGGTCAGGCGCTCTTCGTAGTGCGCCATGACGCGGGCAATGGCGCGCTCTTCGTCGCCATTGGCCTGCGCCAGGGCTTCGGCTGCGTTGAGGCCCATGTTCTTCCACAGGCTGATGGTCCATTGCCATTGCCGCGCCGTGGCCGCATCGGTGCTGCCGCCGGCGTCCTTGATGATGCTGGTCACGTCGTCGCTGTCGAGAATCGAGAACTGGGGTTTGAGGCCCAGCGCCGCGCCGTCCTGGCGCAGCATGCGCACGCCCAGCGCGTGGAAGGTACAGACCAGCACGCCTTTGGCGCTTTTGCCGATCAGCGCCTTGGCCCGCTCGCGCATTTCGGCGGCGGCTTTGTTGGTGAAGGTGATCGCGGCAATCTGTTCGGGCTTGAGGCCGGACTGGATCAGCCGGCCTATCTTGTGCGTGATAACCCGCGTCTTKCCGGAACCTGCGCCCGCCAGTACCAGGCAGGGACCATGCAGGTAGTTCACGGCTTCTTGTTGGGCGAGGTTCAGGCCGTGGGTCATGAAAAGAATCGGTTCCAGGGGAAAAATGCGCGGGACCGGCCTTGTCAGGTACTGCCGGTGAACGGCAAATCATAGCGGCTGCCCCCTTTGGGGCAGGCAACGTGGCTTGGCCCAGGCTGCCGGTTTCATGCCGGGCGCTTTGGCTGGATGAAAAAAGACCGCGCCCGCACGGAACCACCCCAAGCCCCGGATTCAAGCAATAAATGCTTGCGGCGCAATGCTGGTCTGCGCAAGCAGCTATCGAATCAATAGCATACGAGCAAGCACGGCTTCATGCGTTCCGGCTCGCCGGGGCGAACCCACCTTGCGTCAACGACAGTGCCTGGGCTGCCTGCTGCAGTAGCAGGCGCACGGTTTTCTGGTCGGGGCCGACGTGGCGGTCTATGCGCCGCACGTAAGGGCAGGTCAACGCGGCCAGGGCGCTGTGGTCGGGCCCGAAGATGGGGCAGGAGATATCGGCCACGCCGAAAGACTGCAGGCTGTCGCGCTCGAAATAGCCTTGCTCCCGGATGACACCGAGGGCGGCAGCCAATGCATCGGACCCGATCGGCACTTCGCCTTCGAGTGCGGTGTGCTGGGCCAGCATTTGCTGAGCCTGGCTGGCATCTGCGAAAGCCAGCAACACCCGGCCCGAGGCGGTATCGACCAGCCCGACATGCACGCCCACGCGGATCGTCATGCTCCAGGTGCCGGGGCCGTTGACCTGCGCGGTGATCAGCACATTGCCCTGGTCGTAAACGCCCATGTGGCAGGCCTGCTCAGCCTTGTGCGCAAAGGCCTCCATGATGGGAATGGCCTGGGTCACCAGCCGGTTGAGCGGTGGATGCATGTGCGCCAGCGTGAAGAGTTTCAGGCTCAGCGAATAGCGGTCGCCCGAGAGCGAACGCATGACATATTGCCGTGCCACCAACCGCTCCAGCATGCGGTAGATCTCGCTCGCGTTGCGGTCCATTTCCTTGACGATCTCCGCGCGCGTCAGGCCCTGCGGCTGGCGAGCCAGCAACTCAAGGATGTCAAGGCCCTTATCAAGCGCCGGTGCCCGGTAGCGGTCGTCGGCAAGAGGCGGGGGTGCGGTGGCGCCGGCGTCGTTCGTGTTCTGGTCATTCGTCGGGAGAACGGAATATTTTTGTGTCATGGCGGCAGGGTGGGTGAGGTCGAAGGCATTGCAATTTTGATATGTAACGCAGCGCTCTTGAT
>NZ_JBFUCA010000603.1:0-2253 GCF_056405475.1 Polaromonas sp. P1_G4 | reverse complement strand
GTTCCGGCCGCATTGGCTGGGTGGAGATGTCGCGCTCGACGCGCTCGTACACGTACGCCGGGAAGCGTTTTCTGAAAACGAAGTCCGGCTACAAATACAACTGCATCGAGGAAGAGACGGGAGCGCGTTACTGGATCTCTGGCCCCAAGAGGAAAGGTGGCGACACGATGTACGGCGGCATTATCGACATTGATGACGATGCAAGGCTTGAGTACTGGGCCAAAGTCCGAGGCCAGCCGGAGTGTATTCATCTAAAGCAGACCAGGTAACCAGACATGTCTGACATTTCGCCTGGCTCGGACACGCAGCAGCAGGATGCTGCTACGCGGCGCTTGCTGTGCGCCGGGAAGCCCGAACGGTAAGCCTCATCAGCGGCGCATCTCTCATCATCAAACAAGCATGACAGCACTTCGCGAAATTCACAGGCACAAAAGTACCTTGCAGTTGGCACGCAAACTCCTCACTGCGGCAATAGTGCTTCAGCTCCCGTTTCTGATCGAGATCGCGCTCAGACAAGCCGATTTACTGCTTCACCTGAACATCCTGGGCAACAGGCAAATGCCGGAAAAGACGTTTTGGTTTTTGAGCCTCACGGCGTCCGCCCTGGCGATCGTCGGGTTCATAATCGTTTGTCGCCAGCTATCGCTATGGGAAGGCGATCTGGAAAACACCGAATTCGTACAGCGAACCCGGCTACTTGGAACCATGAAAATTGCTGCGGGCATCCAGCTCTTCTTCTATCTCGTCTTTCTGCTTCCGCTGTTCAGCCTCATTCCAGTAGTTTGGGCCAGGTCGAAAGCCACCGCCG
The DNA here is from genome assembly GCF_056405475.1 of Polaromonas sp. P1_G4. NCBI lineage: Bacteria > Pseudomonadati > Pseudomonadota > Betaproteobacteria > Burkholderiales > Comamonadaceae > Polaromonas > Polaromonas sp. P1_G4. The sequence goes on along the minus strand of NZ_JBFUCA010000603.1, from coordinate 1,445 downwards.
CCATTCAAGACCTTGAGGTCTTGATGCCCGCTCGTCGGCGCTAGGCGGAGGAGCAGCAAGGATGCGCGTGCCCCCATGTCGCGCGGATGCGTCATGTGGCCGTTGCGGCCATGCCATCGGACAAAAACGGACCCAGTACAGGTAAGTTTTCTCGGTGCCAAGGCTATAGTGCAAATACCAAACCCGCTCCCGGACCTGGTCCAGCAAGCGGGCAGACTGCAGTGGRGGATTGCGGGGTTTTACAGAATTTTTATACTTGTATGAAATTACAGTGTATTTCTTTGAATCTCAGCATACAAGCGGCTTACAGGAGGTTCTAATGTCCAGATTAGATTGCAAGCGCCAGGTTATACCGCAGGTTTTGCGGCATACATCACGTTATATGTCAGCGACCTGTCCATGAGCACGACGTCGTCCGAACTGCTGAACATCATGTCGGTCCGCCTGTCCATGATTGAATCTGGCGTAACGAACCCGCATCCAATTGTCGTAGCAGCAACGAGGCTTTTGGTTGAGCGGCTCAATGCACTGCCGTCGGGCGAAGCCGTTCAAATTACCTACACAGAGAATCCTCTGCATGCCAAGTACATCAGGCAGAGCACAGGTGAAGTTCTTGCCGAGTTACAGCTGCCCCATGACATATAACCTTTTGCTCCAGCGGACAGCTTCGCCGCCCGCTGAGCGCGAACGTTAAACGGCAGTCATGTTCGGTCCTAATCCAATCGGTCACTGGAGTGGTATCAAAGCGCCGAATACGGGTGGTGGCTATCGCTTTCTGAAAGTGGGGGAGAAGTATCGTGTCGTGCGTCCTTTTTCGGACCATGACAGCGACTCGCACCCGGAGGGCGAATCGTGGACGTTTCTTGGTCACGCATTCCTCCGTACGACGATGGGCTCTCTTTGTTTGTCTCGCTAGATGGGGCAAATGAGTGGCATATTCCTATGCAGTGTCGTCCTGAGGAGCAGGGTAGCGTGGTCGATGAATTCGATGACTATGTACAGTCGGTTTAAGGCATTGGCCTCCGGCGACGAGCCGTTTAACAGGTCAACCCCGGCGGACGCCTACGGCGGCGCCTGGTTTCCGACGTTAGATGCCTCACGCCTCCTCTCAATCGTTTACGCGCCTTCACATCCCAAAAAACATGTCTAGTTTCACCATTTCCGGTCGCTTGGGCCCTGCACTCTTAGGCGGAGCCCTCGTTGCTCTGCTCGGTTGGGTGTCCTTCGGATCACTCCTGCCAGGTGCTGCGGCGCCTGTTGGCGCCTGGATGCTCGGTGCCGCCGTAGCGTTTGGCGCGCCGAGTACATCCAAGGCATGGCGTAGGGTTCTGCTCCTGGCAGGGCTGCTTTCATTTGTGGCGGCCTGGGCAATGTGGGTTGCGGTTTTAGGCGGAACGCAGGGTGCCGTTCAGGCCACACGCGCCGAAAACGCGCCAGGCTTCTCC
>NZ_JBFUCA010000602.1:0-2253 GCF_056405475.1 Polaromonas sp. P1_G4 | reverse complement strand
GGTGTATGTGATTTACAAGCCCGGCCGCGCGCCGGTCGTGCTGTCGGAGATTCTGTCGGTTGACGACGTGAGGGCCGAACTGGCCAAGCTGTAAAAGAACCTGTTGTCGTGTTGTTGATGTCTCCTGAAGGAGTTCAAGCCATGTTGAATACCCCTCTGCAGCCCGTCCGGGCACTTACCCGCCGCAACTTTTCTGGCGCTCTCGTTGCCGCCCCCTGGCTGGCGTCGGCCGCTTTTTCCGCGCAGGCGGCCACAGCAAGTGTCGGCCAGGCAGCCCCTGACTTTTCGGCCCCCGACACGGCCGGCAAGACCCGCAACCTGGGCGATTACAAGGGCAAGCTGGTGGTGCTGGAATGGACCAATCCGGGCTGCCCTTTTGTGCGCAAGCACTACAGCGGCAACATGCAAGGCCTGCAAAAGGAGTTCACCGCCAAAGGCGTGGTGTGGCTGTCCATCAACTCCACGGAGGCCGAAAGCGGCGACTACCTGGCGCCGGCCAAACTGGCCGGCTGGATGGCCGAGAAACAGGGCCAGCCGACTGCGACACTGATGGACGAGTCAGGCAGGATCGGCCAGCTTTACGGCGCCAAGACGACACCGCACATGTACATCATCAGTCCGCAGGGCCAGCTGATTTACGCAGGCGGTATTGACAGCATCCCTTCTGCCCGCGTTGACGATATCAAGACCGCCACCAATTACGTGCGCCAGGGCCTGACCGAAGCGCTGAGCGGCAAACCATTGAGTGTGGCCTCCAGCCGGGCTTATGGGTGCTCCGTCAAATACAAGGCATAGACCCGCTTAAATAGATAAACAGAGCCTGAACCGTGCCCGGCAACGCCGGTCCAAGCCAGGCCAACACAAAGCCCAGCCATGAACCCCTTGCCCCCCGCAGAGCGCATGCCGCATATCCTCAACCACTGCCGCACCATCGCGGTAGTGGGCTTGTCGCCCAAGCCTCACCGCGCCAGCTTTGATGTGGCGCGCTACATGCAGGCCAATGGCTATCGCATCATCCCGGTCAACCCGAACGCCGCCGAGGTGCTCGGTGAAAAGGCCTATTCGACGCTGACCGAAGCCGCGCAGCACGAAAAGATCGACCTGGTGAACTGCTTTCGCAACAGCGAAGATATTCCGCCAGTGGTCGACGAAGCCATTGCGATAGGCGCCAGGGCCGTGTGGATGCAGCTCGGCATTTCCAACGCCACGGCAGCCGCGAAGGCGGAAGCGGCGGGCTTGCTGGTGGTACAGGACCACTGCCTCAAGATAGACCACCGGGTGCTGCTGTCTCGCGGACTGTTGCACCCGATTGCCCAAGTGGGCGCGGCTTCCGTCTGAGCTTGCCCCTGCAGCCGGCGGCAGCCCGGGAAAGCCATGCTTGCGCGGCGCGGCGCAGCCGCTGAAAATGCCCCATGTCCTTGCGCACGGCACCCATCTCCCTTCCCGCACCAGCCATTTCTCCTTCCATCTTTTCATTCTTCCGCCCTCCCTTGCTGCTGGCCYTGGCTGTATTGGCCGGCTGCGCCAGCCAGGCGCCCACGCACAAGGGCGAAGCACAGGCCGCCCCGATGGCCGCTAGCGAGATCGGCCAGTCGGACGTGAACCGCATGGCCACCCTGGGCATGCGCGATAACCTGGAGGGTTTGCTGCGCCTGGCCGACAAGCTGTACCGGCGCAACCCGGCGGAATGGCGGAAAACCAGCACGCTCGGACGCGACGCGGCCCTCGCCCAGCTGCGCGTGGYGGTTGACACCCGCACACCCTGGCCCGAACTGCAGGGCAAGCGCGACATCGCCGCGCTGTCGCTGGCGCTGGGCCCCGACTTCAAGGGCGATCGCGTGGCGGCGTTCATTTATGCCAGCGCTGACATGGTGATCACGGCCCACAGCGGGAAAACAGCGTATTACCTGACTGACAGCCTGGATGCGCAATACATCTACAACGCCGCCCGCAACATTGAAATCGCCGTATGGATGCTGTCCAACCGGCGCAATGCCGCAGGCCAGCCCTTGCTGCTGGCCGATGAAATCACCGAGCGCGAGCGCAACCTGAGCTTTGAACGCGAGTTCGGCAAAATCATTGGACGGCTGGACCTGCTGGCCTCCGTTCTGACCGAGAAGTACCGCCGCGCGGTGATCACCTATGTTCAAAATCTACTGGGCGGAACGTTTTTGCAGTTCCTACCTGTGAGGTAGGAACTGCAAAATTAGGCACACCCCCGTCTCGGCCCACTTCGTGTGGCCGGATCCCCCC
>NZ_JBFUCA010000601.1:0-2267 GCF_056405475.1 Polaromonas sp. P1_G4 | reverse complement strand
GGGGTGAGGTGAGGGGGTCACCGGTGCTGGTGTCAGCACCGGTGGCGCTCCAATCCGAGCCGAACCAGGGTAATCAATGAAAGACTCGACGTTCAGCAATCTTGCTGTGGTGATTGAACGCAACGTGATGGTGCCGATGAGGGACGGCGTGAGGCTCTCGACCGATATATATCGCCCGAGACAGGAGCCGGGAGAAGATCCGAAACCGTTCCCGGTCATCATGGAACGCACTCCCTATGGGAAGCACCTTGAAAGCCGCACCGAACGCGAACCGGGGAGCACGCGCCCTATGTCACGCGAAGAGGTGGCAACGTATTTTGTGGCCCAGGGTTATATCGTTGTGTACCAGGATTGCCGCGGCAGATACGGGTCCGAAGGAACATTCACGAAGTATCTGAGCGAGGCCAACGACGGCCATGACACCTGTGACTGGATCGTGCGGCAGCCCTGGTCCGACGGCAGGATCGGGACCAAGGGCCTTTCCTATGCGGCACATACGCAAATGGCCCTGGCATCTACCGGTGCACCCGGCTTGCTGGCCATGTATGTCGACTCCGGCGGGTTTTCAAACGGCTATCAGAGCGGCATCCGGCAGGGCGGCGCGTATGAGTTAAAGCAGGCGGCCTGGGCTGTTCTCTTCGCATCGAGCATTGCCCAGCGGTCGGAAAATACGGCCGTCGCCAGCACCCTGAAGAATATCGACGTCGACGACTGGTTCAGAAGAATGCCGTGGCGCCGTGGAAACTCACCGCTTTCGGAAGCACCGGAATATGAAGAGTTTCTCTTCGATCAATGGGAGCGTGGTACGTTCGATGCGTACTGGAAGCAGCCCGGAATTTATGCGGAGGGGTTCTACCATCACCTCAAGAATGTGGCGACAGTCCATATGTCTTCCTGGTATGACGTCTATACGCGCACCGCAGCCGAAAATTACGTCAGCCTCAAGAAAATCGGCGCTCCGGTAAAGCTCGTTTTTGGTCCGTGGGTGCACGGAAACCGGTGGTTGACCTATTCGGGCGATGTGGATTTCGGCGAGAAATCCACTTTTGGCCAACACGCTGCCGCAAGCTTTCTTGAGGCAAGGCTCAAATGGTTTGACCACTGGCTGAAAGGCCTTCCGGCCGCTGAAGACAACGCCAACGTGAGGCTGTTCGTGATGGGCGGCGGCTCCGGCAGAAAAAACAGCGAGGGACGTCTTGACCATGGCGGTACCTGGCGTTCCGAGCAGGACTGGCCGATTCCGGATACGCGGTGGACGCCCTACCATCTTCACGTTGATCGTTCGCTGTCCCCCTCTCTTCCAGAGAGGCATCACGGCGCGCTGGCGTACCGGTTTGACCCCAAAAATCCGGTTCCCACCTTGGGCGGCAGCGTGGTTTCACGTCCACCCGGAATACTGGCCGGGGCTTTCGACCAAACAACCGATGAGCGCTTCTTTGGTTGCGCAGAACCGTTTTACCCACTGACCGACCGTGAAGATGTGCTTGCCTTTTCAACTGAACCGCTGGCGGAGGATGTCGAGATTACAGGGCCGGTGGTGGCGAACCTGTGGATATCCTCCGACTGCCCGGACACGGATTTCACCGTCAAGCTGGTCGATGTGTATCCGCAAAGCGAAGACTACCCAAAGGGTTTCGCCATGAACCTTACCGACGGGATTCTGCGGGTGAGGTACAGGGACTCATGGGAGTACCCGGAATTGATGACGCCGGGAACGGTGTACCCCATCCGCATCGAGGCGTTTCCGACAAGCAACCTGTTCAAGGCAGGGCATCGCATCCGGGTTGACATTTCGAGCAGCAACTTTCCGCACTTTGACGTCAACCCGAACACCGGGGATCCTGAGGCGCAGGCAACGACGAGCAGGACGGCGCTCAACAAGGTGTACATGAGCAGCCAGCATCCATCGCACGTGGTGCTTCCTGTGATCCCGAAGCGTTCTCAATAATGGTGGTGGCTGCAGCGCGCCCCACCAGGTGCGCTGCCGCTAATCGGCAGAAGCGTCGGAGCGACGATATCCGAGCTCAACCGAAAGGTCGTAGGCCGCCGCGCACAGCGGCTTGGCCAGTTTCTCCAGCCCTTTGGCCGTGATGCGGCTTGAAGGAATGGAGATCGCCATGGCGGCGATGACTTTTGATGTTCCGTCGCGCACCGGTGCCGCCACGGAAAGGACTTCGTTCGTGATTTCGCCCAGGGAAGTGGCGTAGCCCTGCTTGCGGATCTTGATCAGCTCCTCATTCCATTTTGCGCGTTGCACGATGGTGTTG
>NZ_JBFUCA010000600.1:0-2301 GCF_056405475.1 Polaromonas sp. P1_G4 | reverse complement strand
GTTTCCCAACAACCATCTGACCCGACACCCCGCAGGAAGGCACCCGTGATGAAAATTCAGATGAGCGTGGATGGCATCGTCATTGCGACGGCAACACTTGACAGCAATGACAGCGCCAGAGATTTTGCGGCACTGCTTCCGCTGAACCTTGTGTTGAAAGACTACGCGGCCACGGAAAAAGTCGCTGATTTGCCGCGTGCGCTGTCAACGAAGGGTGCGCCGGTGGGGCACAAGCCCTCCACCGGCGATATCGGTTATTACGCTCCGTGGGGCAATCTGGCGATTTATCACAAGGACTTCGCTTTTTCAGACGGCTTGGTTCGGCTCGGGCGGCTTGATTCAGGGCTGGACGCCATGCGGCGCCCCGGCCCCGTGGCGGTGAGGGTTGAACACGCTCCTCCATGACGCTGCACGGCGCAACGTGTCGGGCCGTGTGCATCAGGCCGATGATGTTGGCGAAAACGAAAAAGCCCGCAGTTGCGGGCTTTTTTCCGTACGGCGTTCCGGCATGGGTGCCGGACGCCTGTGGCTCAGGCAGCCAGTGCGGCTTTTTCCTGGTTGGCTGGCTTTTGCGTGTGGGTCACGATTTCAATCTGCGCGGCTTCCAGTGCTGCGGCCTTGGCGGCTTCGCCCATGGCCAGGCCTTCGGCGCGCACAAAACGCACGTCGGTGATGCCGAAGAAGCCGAACASCACTTTCAGGTAGCTCTCCTGGTGTTCCAGGGCTGTCATCGCGTCGCTGGTTGAATACACACCGCCGCGGGCGGACGCCACGATCACCGTCTTGCCGCCGGCCAGGCCCACAGGGCCTTTGTCGGTGTACTTGAAGGTGCGGCCGACTTGCGCAACGCGGTCGATCCAGGCCTTGAGCTGGGTGGGAATCGCGAAGTTGTAGAGCGGTGCACCCACAACGATCACGTCAGCGGCCAGGAATTGCGACACCAGCGCTTCAGACACGGCGTTTTCGCGCTTTTGCACGTCGCTCAGGGCCGTGCCGGCAGGCATGCGGAAACCCAGCGATTCGGCGGAGAGGTGGGAAGGTGTGTCGGCGGCCAGGTCGAGGTAGCTGACTTCGGTGGCGGGGTTGGCGGTGCGCCATGAGGCCACGATCTGGGCCGTGAGCTGGCGGGAAACCGAGTTGCCGCCAAGGATGCTGGAGTCGATGTGAAGAAGTTTGGTCATGGTGAATTCCTTGAATGAAGTGATTGATCGGGTGGGATAAACCGGTTTTCAGGCCGTGTTCACCTTGAACCGCAGCCATGGGATAGATTGTGCGGATGAGTCGAGTGTTTGATAAGTTGGCAAAAATGTGACTTATCGTTCTACTCGTGAGACAATAAACGCCGCAAAATCACAAAATTCCTTCAAACCGGCGCCATCGCGCGCGGTGCAAGGCGAGCAAAAGGCGGCGAAAGGACTTTTCCCATGCAAGACCTCAATGACATGCTGTATTTCGCCGAAGTGGTGGAGCGGGGCGGCTTTGCCGCCGCCGGGCGGGCGCTGGGGCTGCCCAAGTCGCGCCTGTCGCGCCGCGTGGCTGAGCTGGAGGCGCGGCTGGGCGCGCGGCTGCTGCAGCGCACCACCCGCAAGCTTTCATTGACTGAGGTCGGCGAGATTTACCTGCGCCACTGCATCGCCATGCGCGACGAGGCCATGGCGGCGTCTGAAGCCGTGGCGCAAATGCAGGTCGAGCCACGCGGCACGCTGCGCATCACCTGCCCGGTCACGCTGGCGCAAAGCACGGTGGGCTACCTGGTGCCGCGCTACATGGCGCTTCACCCTCATGTGAAAGTCGACATGCGCGTGACCAACCGGGTGATTGACCTGGTGGAAGAAGGCATCGACATTGCCCTGCGCGTGCGGCCCACGCTGGAAGACAGCGGCAGCCTGGTCGTGAAAAACCTGGGCGCCGGCTCCGGGCGCCTGCTGGCCAGCCCGGATTTGCTGAGGCGGCAGGGCACGCCTGAAAAACCGGAAGACCTGCACAAGCTGGACACCGTCGCCATGTCCTGGGTGGATGGCCGGGCGTCGTGGACGCTGATGGGCCCCGAGGGAAAGGAGTTTGTGCTGCAGCACCAGCCGCGTTATGTGGCCGACGACCTGCAAACCCTGAAGCTGGCCGTGCTGGCCGGCACCGGCATGAGCTTTTTGCCAGAATCCCTGAGCGCGGTGGAGCAGCAGGCGCAGTTGCTGGTGCCTGTGCTGCCCGGCTGGGCGCTTCGCCCCGGCGTGGCGCATGCGGTGTTCACTTCGCGGCGCGGACAGATTCCGGCGGTGCGCAGCTTTCTGGACTTCCTGGGGG
>NZ_JBFUCA010000599.1:0-2945 GCF_056405475.1 Polaromonas sp. P1_G4 | reverse complement strand
TCCCACCACACCATTGGCGCAGCAGAACTGGCGTTGATGAAGCCCACCGCCAACCTGATCAACATCGCACGCGGCGGTATCGTCGACGATGCCGCACTCGCTGCCGCCTTGAAGAACAAGCATATCGCAGCCGCAGGCCTGGACGTGTTCGAGGGCGAGCCCAAGGTGCATCCTGATTTGTTGACCGTACCCAATGTGGTGTTGACGCCGCATATCGCCAGCGCCACCATTCCCACACGCCTTGCCATGGCCGGGCTGGCTGCCGACAACCTGATCGCATATTTCGGCGGCAAGAAGCCGCTGACCCCGCTCAACCCCGTGGTACTGGCCGGCAAATAAGCAAGAAGAAGGCAGCAAGCGGACAATGAACAGATGATGGAATCCTGGCTGATGATTGCCTTGTTGGTGGCCAACCTGCTGTTGCTGGTCTGGCTGCTGTTGCGCAAGCCCGCCGAACCAGCGGATACGGGCCGCATCGAGCTGCTGGCAAACATCGCGGCAGGCCACGACAAACTTGAGCGTGAATTGCGGCGCGAGATCGGCGACAACTCGCGCAGTAGCCGGCAGGAATTGGCGACTACTTTCGCCACCTTCCAGCAAACGCTGGTGCAGCAAAGCGCCGAAGCGATCCGCACGCAGAACACGCAAATTGACGCGTTTTCGCAGCAACTCACCCTGCTGCAAAAAACGCTGTCGGATACCCTGACCACTCAGCTGCAGTCCGTCAGCGAGTCGAACGCCAGGCGCATGGGTGAAGTGCGCGAGACCCTGGAAAAACAGCTGGCGCAACTGCAGCAAACCAATTCGGCCAAGCTCGACGAGATGCGCAAGACGGTCGACGAGAAACTGCAGACGACGCTGGAGACGCGCCTGGGCGAAAGTTTCAAGCAGGTAGCCGACCGGCTCGAACAGGTGCACAAGGGCCTGGGCGAAATGCAGACGCTGGCGCAGGGCGTGGGCGACCTCAAGCATTTGCTCACCAATGTGAAAACGCGCGGCATTTTTGGCGAAGCGCAACTATCGGCGCTGCTGGAACAGGTGTTCACCGTCGACCAGTATGCGGCCCAGGTCATTACCCGCCGTGGTGGCAAGAACCCGGTCGATTTCGCCATCAAGCTGCCAGGTCGGTCTGATTCGGGTGAACCTCTGTGGCTGCCCATTGACGCGAAATTCCCGAGCGAAGACTACGAGCGCCTGCTGGACGCGCAACAGCGCGCCGATGTGCTGGGCGCTGAAATCGCCGGCAAGGCGCTGGAGACGCGCATACGGCTGGAGGCCAGGTCGATCTCCGAGAAATACATAGACCCGCCTTACACCACCGATTTTGCGATTCTTTTTTTGCCGACCGAGGGCCTCTATGCCGAAGTGCTGCGCCGGCCCGGCCTGATGGAATTCCTGCAGCGCGACCACCGTGTCACGCTGGCCGGCCCGACAACGCTGCTGGCCATGCTCAATTCACTGCAGATGGGTTTTCGCACGTTGGCGCTGGAAAAACGTTCCAGCGAAGTCTGGCAGGTGCTGGGTGCGGTGAAGACAGAGTTCGGCAAGTTCGGCGACGTGCTGGCCAAGGTCAAGTCGCAAACCGAAACCGTGCTCAACACGCTGAGCAGCGCCGAGCAGCGCAGCCGTGTCATGGGCAAAGCCCTGCGCAATGTCGAAGCGCTCCCGGAAATCGATTCTGCCCGCCTGCTTCCATTGGATCCGCTTGACAAAGACCTGGACAACATTTGATGCGCACCGCATGAGCTGTGCGTCATGACGCCTGAACTTGCACGCCTTATCGTGGCGCAGATCTGCCTGCACGCCTGCATGGCCGGCACGCGCATGGCGGCGCCCCTGCTGGCGCTGCGCGAGGGCTACAGCCCTGCGGCGGTGGGAGTGCTGCTTGCGTTGTTCGCTCTGACGCAAGTCTTCCTGGCGCTGCCGGCCGGCCGTTTCGCCGACCGGCATGGTCTCAGGCGCCCGATACGGTATAGCGTGTTCGCTGCGGTGCTGGGAGCCGGGGCTGCGGTGGCCTTTCCGGTGTTCCCGGTGCTGTGTCTGGCGGCGCTGCTCACGGGCGGCGCCACCGGCGCGGCAGTTATTTCCCTGCAGCGCCACGTGGGCCGTGCGGCGGTCGGCGCGCTCCCTCCGGTGATCGCCGCCAGCGGCGGGGTGCAGCCCAAGGCCTGGGATTTGCTGCGCCAGGCCGACTTTCGCCGCCTCATGCTGGTGAACTGGTTTTTGTCGTCCTGCTGGGACGTCCATACTTTTGTGGTGCCGGTGCTGGGTTTTGAGCGCGGCATCAGTGCTTCGGTCATAGGCACCATCCTGGGATCGTTTGCGGTAGCCGCGGCCCTGATCCGCATGGTGATGCCGCTGGTGGCGGCCCATCTGCGCGAGTGGAAGGTACTGGCGGTCTCCATGCTGGCGACAGCCGCACTGTTCGGCATCTACCCCTTGATGCATTCGGCGATCGGCATGGGCCTGTGCTCCATCCTGTTGGGCCTTGCGCTGGGCATGGTGCAACCCATGGTGATGAGCATGCTGCACCAGATCACACCGGAAGCGCGCCACGGCGAAGCGCTGGGGCTGCGCTTGATGGCGATCAATGCGTCCAGCGTGGTGATGCCCATGTTGTTTGGATCTGCCGGCGCGCTGATGGGAATCGGCGGGGTCTTCTGGGTCACCGGGGCCATGGTCGGCGCGGGTTCACGCGCGGCGTGGCTGCTCAAGGACAGCATGTCTGCCCATGGCGGGCACCATCCCGAAACCGGGCCTACAGACGGTAAAAGTCCTTGATCAGGTCCCAGGCGACCTGTGCGTCGTCCACGTACTGAAAGAGCTTGAGGTCGTTGGGCGATATCACGCCTTCTTCCACCAGCATGTCGGTGTTGAGCAGGCGTTTCCAGTAGCTGCTGCCAAAAAGAATGATGGGCACCGGTTTGGCCTTGCGGGTCTGTACC
>NZ_JBFUCA010000598.1:0-2326 GCF_056405475.1 Polaromonas sp. P1_G4 | reverse complement strand
TCCTTATGCAGGCGACCTGGTCTACACCTCGTTCTCCGGCTCGCACCAGGACGCCATCAAGAAGGCTTTCGCTGCGCGCAAAGAAGGCGACGTGTGGGACATGCCTTATTTGCCCATCGATCCTAAGGACCTGGGCCGCAGCTATGAAGCCGTGATCCGCGTCAACAGCCAGTCCGGCAAGGGTGGCATCGCCTACTTGCTGGAAAGCGAGTTCGGCCTCGAGCTCCCGCGCCGATTGCAGATCGAGTTCAGCCAGGTGGTRCAATCGGTGATGGATGCGACCGGCAAGGAGTTGACCGGCAAAGACATCTTTGCGCTGTTTGAAAAGGAATATGGCGTGCAGACCATCGCCGCACCCCAGCGCCTGGTGATTGAAGAAACCGGAAAGACCGGTGGCGAGTCCTTCCACATTAAAGCCGAGGTCGAGTTTGCGGGCCGCCATCACGCCGTTGAAGGCACCGGGACGGGCCCCATCGATGCTTTCGTGGGTGGCCTGGCCGCAGCGACAGGCCACTCCGTTCGCGTGCTGGACTATCACGAGCATGCCATCGGAGCCGGGGCGAGCGCGCAGGCCGTGGCCTACTTGGAACTGCGGATCAACGACCAGACGCTGTTCGGCGTCGGTATGGATGGCAACATCATCTCCGCATCGCTCAAGGCCATAGTCTCGGGCCTGCAGCGCAGCAAGGCCAGCCAGCCTGCAGGCGTTGCTACCATTACGGGTTAACCGCTTCAGATACCTCAAAACACAGAGCGCCCAACGCATCAGGAATCCCACCATGACCGACAAACTCATTATTTTTGACACTACCTTGCGCGACGGCGAGCAATCGCCCGGCGCCTCCATGACCAAGGACGAAAAGCTGCGGATTGCCCGCCAGCTGGAGCGCCTGAAGGTCGATGTGATCGAAGCCGGGTTTGCTGCCAGCTCCAATGGCGATTTCGAATGCGTGAAGGCTATTGCGGAGGTGGTGAGGGACTCCACCATCTGCTCGCTGGCGCGTGCCAACGACAGGGATATCTCCCGCGCTGCAGAAGCCTTGAAACCTGCGGCATCGGGGCGTCTGCATCTGTTCCTTGCAACCAGCGCCCTGCACATGGAAAAGAAACTGCGCATGACACCCGATCAGGTGTTCGAGCAGGCCAAGCTCTCCGTGCGTTTTGCCAAAAATCTGATGGGCGATATCGAGTTCAGCCCTGAAGACGGTTATCGCTCCGACCCGGATTTCCTGTGCCGTGTGCTGGAGGCCGTGATCAAGGAAGGCGCGACCACCATCAACGTGCCCGACACGGTAGGCTACGCCATCCCCGAGCTCTACGGCAACTTCATCAAGAACCTGCGCGAGCGTATCCCCAACAGCGACAAGGCTGTCTGGTCCRTGCACTGCCACAACGACCTGGGGATGGCCGTGGCCAACTCTCTGGCCGGTGTGAAGATTGGCGGCGCGCGGCAGGTGGAATGCACCATCAACGGGCTGGGCGAGCGTGCCGGCAACTGCTCGCTTGAAGAGGTGGTGATGGCGGTCAAAACCCGCAAGGACTACTTCGGCCTCGAACTTGGAATCGACACGCAGCACATTCTGGCGGCCAGCCGCATGGTGAGCCAGACCACCGGTTTTGTGGTGCAACCGAATAAGGCCGTGGTCGGCGCCAATGCGTTTGCGCATGCCTCCGGCATTCACCAGGACGGTGTGCTCAAGGCGCGCGACACCTATGAAATCATGCGCGCCGAAGACGTGGGGTGGAGCGCCAACAAGATCGTGCTGGGCAAGCTGAGCGGGCGCAATGCGTTCAAGCAGCGTCTGCTGGAGCTCGGTGTCGCCATGGAAAGCGAAGCGGACATCAACAACGCCTTCGCCAAGTTCAAGGAACTCGCGGACCGCAAGAGCGAGATCTTTGACGAGGACATCCTGGCGTTGGCGAGCGATGAAAGCGCTTCGCATGACAACGAACAGTACGGCTTTGTGTCCCTGTCGCAACACAGCGAAACCGGCGAACGCCCTCAGGCCAGCGTCGTGTTCACTGTGGCCGGCAAGGAAGTCAAAGGCGAATCCGACGGCAACGGCCCTGTTGATGCCTCCCTCAAAGCCATCGAGTCACACGTCAAAAGCGGTGCGGAGATGGTGCTTTACTCTGTGAACGCCATCAGCGGATCAACAGAAAGCCAGGGAGAAGTCACGGTGCGTTTGCAAAACAGCGGGCGGGTGGTCAATGGCGTGGGCGCCGACCCCGACATCGTGGTGGCGTCGGCAAAAGCCTATTTGAGCGCGTTGAACAAACTCCAAAGTAAAGCTGACCGCGTGGCGGCACAGGGATGATGTAACAA
>NZ_JBFUCA010000597.1:0-2343 GCF_056405475.1 Polaromonas sp. P1_G4 | reverse complement strand
GGCCCCCATCTGCCTGGCAAAGCGCACAGGCACCGGTGAGACCAGGCCGCCGTCTACATACTCGCGGCCGTTGATCTTGACGGGCACGAACACAGCCGGCACCGCACTGGATGCGCGCACTGCTGTGCCGGTATCGCCGCGCTGGAACAGCACGGCCTGGCCGCTGTTGAGATCGGTGGCGACGATGCCCAGCGGAATGGCCATGTTTTCCATCAGCCGGTTGGCCACAAGGTCGTTGACATAGCGGGCCAGCGCGTCACCGCGGAACATGCCGCGGCCGATGATCGGCAGCATCCAGTCGGTGATGGCAACTTCCTCCATGTTCAGCGCGGTCTGCTGCAGCTGCGCGCTGGTCTTGCCACTGGCGTACAGCGCCGCCACCAGGCTGCCGGCTGATGTGCCGACCACCAGTTGCGGCTTGAGCCCGGCCTCCTCAAGCACGGCGATCACACCCACATGGGCAAAGCCGCGCGCCGCGCCACCGCCCAGCGCCAGCCCGATGCGCACCGGCTTTCTGGCGGCCTCCGCCGGTAGCGGCGCTACAGGCGCGGCCGGTCCGGGCGGCGCTGTGGCGCAGCCGGCAAACAGCGACAAAACCGCAGCCAGGCCGATGCCCGCCAGCCAGTCCAGCCCTCGTGAAGGCTTGCACAACGTAGGGGGACTACCAAGAATGATTCTTATTTGCTTTATCATGGCCGGGCTTTAAAAATACCAGTAAGGAAGTGGAAAGTTATGTACAAAAAAGTGGTTCTCTCGTCGCTGATGCTGCTGGCAGGCTTGGCATCAGCGCAGGAACAGGTGGTCAACTTGTATTCTGCCCGCCATTACCAGACGGACGAAAAGCTCTACAGCGACTTCACCAAGGCCACCGGGATCAAGGTGAACCGCGTGGACGCGGATGACGCCGGCATTTTGGCGCGCCTGAAGGCCGAAGGCACGGCATCTCCTGCCGACGTGATTTTGCTGGTCGATGCCGCGCGCCTGCACAAGGGCGATGCGGACGGCCTCTTCAAGCCCATCAAGTCACCCGCCCTGGAAGCCGCCATCCCGGCCAAGTTGCGCGCCAAGGAAACGGCCGAAGGCACGACCTGGTTCGGCTTCTCGACGCGCGCCCGCGTTGTGGTGTTTGACAAGCTCAAGGTCAAGAAAGCCGACGTGGACACCTACGAAAAGCTGGYCGACCCGAAGAACAAGGGCCTGCTGTGCACCCGCTCCGGTGCACATCCGTACAACCTCTCCCTCTTCGGTGCGGTGACCGAGCATCTTGGCGAAGCCAAGGCCGAGCAATGGCTCAAGGGCTTGGTGGCGAACATGGCGCGTGACCCCAAGGGCGGCGACAGCGACCAGATCAAGGCCGTGGCCAGCGGCGAGTGCGGCATTGCGCTGACCAACACCTACTACCTGGCGCGCATCATGCGTTCCAACGCGCCTGAAGACAAAGTCGTGGCCGACCGCGTGGGCGTGGTCTTCCCCAACCAGGACAGCTGGGGCACGCATGTGAATATCGCCGGCGCGGCGGTTGCCAAAAACGCCAAGAACACGGCCAACGCCGTCAAGTTCATGGAATATCTGGCCAGCCCGAGCGCACAGGAGTACTTTGCCAACGGCAACAACGAGTGGGCCGCCGTACCGGGGCTGGGCGTGAGCAATCCCGCGCTCAAGGCCATGACACCGTCGGGCAATGGCAGCTTCAAGTCTGAAACCATCCCGATCAGCGCCGTGGGCAACAACCAGCTCAAAGTGCAGCAGATGTTGGACCGTGTCGGCTACAAATAAGCCAACGCCCCACTTTTGCGAAAAGCCCGGCCGCCGAAAGGCGCCGGGCTTTTTCATCGCCGGGCCGTCCCTAGATGAAAAGCGTCCCTCGGGGGCAGCGACCACACGAAGTGAACGAGCGCGGGGGGTACTTTTCATGCGCCATAATTGACGTTTACGTTAACGTCACCCAAAACGTTCACGCAAGCTCTTCAAAATCTCTCCATCTTCATCAAGGAACCACCATGGAAATCGCAGGCAAAGTATTTATCGTCACCGGCGGCGCATCGGGCCTGGGTGAAGGCACGGCACGCATGCTGGTGGCCAACGGCGCCAAAGTCGTCATCGCCGACATGCAGGCAGATAAAGGCGAGGCCATCGCCAAAGAGTTGGGCGAAGGCAAAGCCACTTTCGTCAAATGCGACGTGAGCCAGGAAGCCGACGGCCAGGCCGTGGTGGCCAAGGCGGTTGCCATGGGCAAACTGATGGGCCTGGTGAACTGCGCCGGCATTGCGCCCGCCGAAAAAACCGTGGGCAAGAACGGCGCGCACAGCCTGGGCGCCTTCAGCAAAACCATCACCGTCAACC
>NZ_JBFUCA010000596.1:0-2343 GCF_056405475.1 Polaromonas sp. P1_G4 | reverse complement strand
CCTTGCCGCTTTCACGCTGGCCCTGTCCGCCGGGGTTTCTGCACAGACCACCAAACCGGGCCTGTGGGAAATGACGAGCAAAATGCAGTCAAGCTCCGGCGAGATGGAAAAAGCCATGGCCAACATGGAAAAGCAGCTGGCCAGCATGTCGCCCGAGCAGCGCAAGCAGATGCAGGACATGATGGGCAAACAGGGCATGTCCATGGGGCCCGRCGCCGGCGGTGGCATGACCATGAAGGTGTGCGTTACCAAGGAAATGGCCGAGCGCAACGAGCTGCCGCAGCAACAACAGGGCGACTGCAAGAGCACCCAGTCGCCGCGCAGCGGCAACACCATGAAGTTTGCCTACACCTGCACGCAGCCACCGTCCAGCGGCGAAGGCGTAATGACCTTCAACGGCGACACCGCCTACACGATGAAGATGAACACCACGACCACCGTCAAAGGCAAGCCCGAGAAGATGACCATGGATGCTGCAGGCAAATGGCTGTCGGCTGATTGCGGCAATATCAAACCCATCGCTCCTCCCAAGAAATAGAAACGCCCCCCGAAGCAGGGCATGTCTTCACCAGCAGGGGCCGCGGAACCGGCTTTGCCGGGCCGCAGGCGCAGCGGCCCCCTCGGGGGGCAGGAAGCTACACGGAGTGAGCGACCGTGGGGGCTATCTCCCCCCAAAAATCGCGGTGCCTACGCGCACCATGGTGCTGCCCGAATGGATCGCCGCCTCCAGGTCAGCGGTCATGCCCATTGACAAGGTATCCATGGGTGCAAGCAACGCACCTGACGCGTTGATTTCGTCAAAAATGGCTTTTGTCCGCGCGTGGACAGCGCAAGCAGCTACAAAATCGATAGCAGGCTCCGGTATCGCCATCAAGCCGCGCAAGGTGAGGTTCGGCAGCTGCACAACCGCCTGCGCCAGCGCCAGGACATCCTCAGGCGCCACGCCCGACTTGTTGGCGCCACCATCCACGTTGACCTGCAGGCAGATCTGGAGCGGCGGCAAATCGGGCGGTCGCTGCTCGCTCAGCCGCTGGGCGATTTTGGGGCGATCTACCGACTGCACCCAGTCAAAATGCTCAGCCACGAGACGGGTCTTGTTGCTCTGAACCGGGCCAATGCAATGCCACTCCAGCGTAATCCCAGGGCCCTGTGCCTCGGCGCCTTGCCAGGCGCGGAGGGCGGCAATTTTCTCTACGCCCTCAGTGATGTAGTTTTCGCCGAAGGCACGCTGCCCATCCGACGCGGCGTCGATCACGGCGTCCGCACCAAAGGTTTTGGAGACCGCCAGCAGCCGCACGCTCGCCGGATTGCGCCCGGCGGCTACGCAGGCCGTGGTTATCCGGTCACGGACAAGCTGGAGATTGCGCACAATCGTGGTCATAATCGAACTGTAAACTTAGTTTGAAAACCATTTTCAAAGGGTCCCGGGATGGATATCACGCAGTTGCTGGCTTTTAGTGTCAAGAACAAGGCGTCTGACTTGCATTTGTCGGCAGGCTTGCCGCCCATGATCCGGGTTCACGGCGACGTGCGGCGCATCAACATCGATCCGCTGGACCACAAGCAGGTGCATTCCATGGTGTATGACATCATGAACGACACCCAGCGCAAAACATATGAAGAATTCCTGGAGGTCGACTTCTCGTTCGAAATCGACGGCCTCGCCCGCTTTCGCGTCAATGCCTTCAACCAGAATCGCGGCGCCGGTGCGGTGCTGCGGACCATTCCATCCAAAATCCTGACACTGGAACAGCTCAACGCCCCCAAGATTTTTGGCGACCTGGCCATGAAACCGCGCGGCATGGTGCTGGTCACCGGCCCCACCGGCTCGGGCAAATCGACCACACTGGCCGCCATGGTCAACTACCTGAACGAAAACGAGTACGGCCACATCCTGACGGTGGAAGACCCGATCGAATTCGTGCACGAATCCAAAAAATGCCTGATCAACCAGCGCGAGGTCGGCCCACACACCCTGAGCTTTAACGCCGCGCTGAAATCGGCCCTGCGGGAAGATCCGGACGCCATCCTGGTGGGTGAAATGCGTGACCTGGAAACCATCCGGCTGGCCATGTCGGCCGCTGAAACGGGCCACCTTGTCTTCGGCACGCTGCATACTTCCAGCGCCGCGAAAACCATCGACCGGATCATCGACGTGTTTCCGGCCGAGGAAAAGGAAATGATCCGTTCCATGCTGTCCGAGTCGTTGCAGGCCGTGATTTCGCAAACACTGTGCAAAACCAAGGATGGTGCGGGCCGCGTGGCCGCACACGAGATCATGCTGGGCACCAGCGCCATCCGCAATTTGATCCGCGAGGCCAAGGTCGCCCAGATGTATTCATC
>NZ_JBFUCA010000595.1:0-2353 GCF_056405475.1 Polaromonas sp. P1_G4 | reverse complement strand
TCCAGTCCGTCACCGGAAACTTGCGATTCGCCAGCAACGTGAAAAAGGGCACCTCGGGAATCAGCCCCGGCACACCCACCAGCTGCCAGCCAGTGGCTTTGAAGAGCCGCTCGTTCACGTCTTCAAACCGCGGGATGGCATCACTTGCGCCCAGGCTGGGCAGGGCTTTGATAAATGCGCTGCAGGCCCGGCCCGCCAGAAGCGCCGTCTGCCGCGTGTAGAGGCGCCGGTAGGTGTCGTGGTCTTGCGCGGTATAGGCCGCGTAGTTTTGGGGGCAGGTGTAGTCCGCATTGACCTGGCCGCCACGTGCGTAGTCACCCCGCGGCGGGCGGTCAGACTGGCCGTAGACTGCCGGCGGTGGCGTGTTGCTCTCTACTTCAGCCATTGGCTCTCCACGCGCTGGTAGTYACCGCTGGCTTTGGCCAGGTGCAGCCACTGGTCCACGTAAGCTTTGAACGTCACGTCCCCGCGCGGCAACAGGTAAGCCATTTCGCCGTACTGCAGCGGTTTGTCGGGGTTGATCGCGCACAGGCCCGGCTTCAGCCTCTGCTGGGTGATCGCCTCGGCCGATTCGGTGACGAAGACATCGGCGCGGTTGGCCAGGATTTCGTCAAAGATCGTCAGGTTCTCGGGGTTGAGCCGCATCTGCGCCTGCTTGAAGTTGGCGCGGGCAAAACGCTCGTTGCTGCCGCCCGGATTGAAGATGACGCGCGTGGCGGGCTTGTCGATGTCGGCCACGGTCTGGTATTTGGCCACATCGGCGCAGCGCGCAATTGGCGTCTTGCCGTTGACCATGTAGGGCGTGCTGAAGAAGGCGCGCTTTTGCCGCTCGGTGGTTACCGAGATGCCGCCAACAGCCATGTCGCATTTGCCGCCCGCCATGTCGGGCATCAGGTTGGACCAGCTGGTCTTGACCCACTCAGGCTTCACACCCAGGCTGGCCGTGAGGGAGGCCATCAGGTCCACGTCGATACCTTCAAACGTGCCGTCGGGCTTCTGGAAGCTGAAGGGCTTGTAGTCGCCCGGCGTGCAGATGCGCAGCACGCCGGCTTTTTGCACGCTGTCCAGGCTGGAGGCCGGAGCGACGCTGACCGCCGTCTGGGCATATGCCCCCGTCACCGCAAAAAATGCAGCGGTGGCGACACCCAATGCGGCCAGGCGATGGGGCAGTTGCGGGCAAAGTGACATGGCAATCTCCGTGAGGTTGGGGGATGGAAAAACTTTATTGTGCGCTTGCCTTGGCGCCCGACAAAACCCCGCGGCGCATCTGGTCCAGCTCGATGCTTTCAAACAGCGCCTTGAAATTGCCTTCGCCGAAACCGTCGTCGCCCTTGCGCTGGATGAACTCGAAGAAGATCGGGCCGAGCTGGTTTTCACTGAAGATCTGCAGCAGCAACGCGCCCTTTTTTCCATCCACCAGGATCTTGCGCTTCTTCAAATCGGYCACGCTCTCGCCGTGTCCGGGGATGCGTTTGTCGACCAGCTCGTAATAGGTGTCGATCGTGTCCAGCAGCTTCACGCCGCTGCTGCGCAATGCATCCACCGTAGTGAACAGGTCGTTGCTGCCCATGGCGATGTGCTGGATGCCTTCGCCCTGGTAGCGGTCCAGGTACTCCTGAATCTGGCCGGCTTTTTCGTTGCCCTCTTCGTTGATCGGGATGCGGATCTTGCCGCAGGGGCTGGTCATGGCCTTGCTCTTCACGCCGGTGACCTGGCCTTCGATGTCGAAGTAGCGGATTTCGCGGAAATTGAAGAGCCGTTCGTAAAAGCCGGCCCATTCGTCCATGCGGCCGCGGTGCACGTTGTGCGTCAGGTGGTCGATATACGTCAGGCCGTGGCCGGCGGGGTTCAGCGCGTCACCCTGCACGCCGGGCAAGGCTTCAAAGTCCACGTCGTAAAAGCCGATGTTGCCGATGTCGCCGGGTTGCGCGCCGTTCTTGCCGCGCCATTTGTCGATGAAGTAGATGATCGAATCGCCAATACCCTTGATGGCCGGAATGTTCAGCTCACCAGGCGCCGATGTGTGGGCATACCCCCAGGCGCCCAGTGAGATTGCGCGTTCATAGGCGGCCTTGGCGTCCTGCACGCGAAAAGCGATGGCGCAGACGCTGGGGCCGTGCTGGCGCGCAAAGCGCTGGGCAAACGAGTCGGGCTCAGCATTGAGGATGAAGTTGATGCCGCCCTGGCGGTACAGCGTGACATTCTTGTGGCGGTGTTTGGCAATCGGCGTGAAGCCCATGCGCTCGAACAACGCACCCATGGCGACAGGGTCGGGTGCCGCATATTCAATGAACTCAAAACCGTCGGTGCCCATGGGGTTGTCCCAGGCCGCGCCCTGTTCAAAGTTCAGGGC
>NZ_JBFUCA010000594.1:0-2368 GCF_056405475.1 Polaromonas sp. P1_G4 | reverse complement strand
GCAATTCGCGCTGCCCCTGTCCGTCCAGCCCTCCCAAGCCGACAATCTCGCCTCGCAGAATCTCCAGCGAAATGTCCCGGAGGCTGGGCTCCCAGCTCAAGGACTTGACCGTGACAGCCGGTCGCGCATCCGTGGCCGGACCGGTCTTGGGCGGGTACGACTTGGCGACGTCACGACCGATCATGAGTTGCACCACTTCAGCGTCGGTCCGCGTGCCGTTGGCAAACGTGTCGACGCGGCGACCACTGCGAAAAACCGAACAGGTACCGGCGAGCGCCTTGACCTCGTGCATGCGGTGCGAGATGAACAGCGCTGCGACGCCCTGGTCTCGCAGACTGAAGAGCAGGCGGTACAGGCGTTCCACGTCTTCGCTGCTGAGGGCGGAGGTCGCCTCGTCCAGGATGAGCAGGCGCGGCTGCGCGCCTAGCGCCTTGGCAATTTCGACGACCTGCCGGCGGGATAGCGGCAGGTCGCGCACGCGGTCCATGGGATGGATGTCGCTGCAACCCAGCAGGGAAAGCAGCTCGGTAGCTCGCTCTTGTTGAGTCTTGGCGTCGATCAGGCCGTACTTCACCGGGGGCCTGGACAGGAAAATGTTGTCGCACACGGACAAGTCCGGGACCAGCGACAGCTCCTGGAACACACAAACGATACCGCGCTCGCGCGCGGAGTTCGGAGAGTCCAGCCGCAGTTCCTTGCCGTCCAGCAGGATACGGCCCGCGTCGGGCTGAACGACGCCGGCGATGATCTTGATCAAGGTCGACTTGCCGGCACCGTTCTCGCCCAGAACAGCGTGAATTTCACCTGCCGTACAAGCGAAGTCCGCGCTGTCAAGCGCACATACGCCGCCGTAGCGCTTGGTGATGCCCTGGAGTTCGAGCAAGGGTTTCTGGGTCACGGAAAGAAAAGCCTCCAAACAGGAAAAATGCCGGGCGCGGCCACACAGCCCGGCGTTAAAACTCCAAGGCTGATCTCAGGTATTTCCCTCGCTCTGCTTCATGATGTCCGGCGCCGTCAGGTTGATGTTGCAAGGCGGAAACTCGTTGGCCACGTAGAAGGTGTCGGGTAAATCCGGGTAGAAGTTCTTTCCCGGTGCCATGTTCTGGTATTCGACGTAGGGAATGGGCACCGAGATGTACTGCGGCAGCTTTTGGCCTTGCAGTGCGGCGATGGCCGCCTTCAGGGCCACCGAGACCAGGCCAGGCGACTGCGCGGCCGAAGCGCCTTTGAGGCCGTCCTTATGGTACTGATGGACCATCTTGCGAAAGCCATTTTCCCCTTCCGCACCGATGGGCACGAACGGGTGCTTGGCCTCGATCAGCGCACGAATGGTGCCGTTGGATCCAGCCTGCGTGTAGATGCCGTTGAAGCGGCCATGCACGGCAATCGCGTCGGCCGCTACCT
This sequence comes from Polaromonas sp. P1_G4, assembly GCF_056405475.1. Classification (NCBI taxonomy): domain Bacteria; kingdom Pseudomonadati; phylum Pseudomonadota; class Betaproteobacteria; order Burkholderiales; family Comamonadaceae; genus Polaromonas; species Polaromonas sp. P1_G4. The sequence goes on along the minus strand of NZ_JBFUCA010000594.1, from coordinate 964 downwards.
TCTGCGAAGTGCCGTCGTCCCAGTTGCCCACCACTTCGATAATCTGGACCTGCTTGTGCTTGTCCATGATCTCGCGGAAACCGAGATGGCGGTCGCGGTCCACCGAGTTGCCCGGCAAGCCGCGAATCTCCAGAACCTTGCCGCTGGTCACGCCGTTCTTCTCCAGCCAGCGGCCCATCAGGCGGCCCATTTCCAGCTGGTCTTCGTTCACCTGGATCACCTCGTCGGTGTCGAGCACATTGTCGAACGGGATCAGCACGACGCCAGCCTCTTTGGCGCGCTTGATCACCGGCTTGWACGAGGTGGGYGACACCGCGATCGTGAGGATGGCGTCGAAGCCCGCGTTGATGAAGTTGTCGATGGCGCCCAGCTGCGCAGCCACGTCCGTACCGGTGGACACGACCTTCAGCTCCTTGATGTGCGGCTTCATCTCCGGCGTTGCTGCATAAGCCTTCAGCGACTTGATCATCTGGATGCGCCAGCTGTTGCCGGCATAACCATTGGCCAATGCGATGCGGTACGGTCCCTTCTTGGCCGGATACTGGATGGTCTTCGTGTTGCCGGAGAACGGCTTGAAGCAGGCCGGCTCGTAGGTTTGGGCCAACGCCGGCGCGCCCAGGCCGGCCAGTGTTGCGGCCGCGCCCGCGGCCAGAATATCTCGTCTCGTTTGCATGCTTGTCTCCTGTTTAGAGTGTGCCGGTCTCTGAAGCCGGCGAGCTGACAACGGCGCAGGATTGCGCGAAGCATTTGGCCAGGGCAAAACTTGATCAATTCATTTTTGGTCTGGCCATATCGGACCGCATCAGGGCTTTCCCTTGACTTGCGCCGCTTCGAAGGCTGCGTCGCCCCCTCAGGCCCCAAGGCGCCGCAGGCGGGTCAGCCTGCCTGCGACACCAACACCGACGGCGAGCTCCAGGAGCGGGGCGACATGACAATCCGGAAGTCCTCGATCGTCGCGTTGCGG
>NZ_JBFUCA010000593.1:0-2408 GCF_056405475.1 Polaromonas sp. P1_G4 | reverse complement strand
GCCGTTAAAGACAGACTTTTTGTCTTGCCGATGGTGTTTACGTCCTCAATTGACCGCTCCAATGGTAGTGAGGCGGGCCGACGGCATTGCGCTGGCGTTTAGTTGCGCTTCACCAAGTCTGACATCCCGCATTACGGCTTGTTTCCCCGGTCAGTCGTCCCATCACGGAAAGTTGGTCAAGGTTTATTGGAGCGAGCAGCCTTCCGGTTATCTTTCGGGTTCTGTGAAAAGGCCGTCGCGGATAGAAGCTGTGGCGGGCGAAGTCCTTTTTTCTGAACAGGACGCACAGGAAAAAATCGCCGCCGAGCGCCGGTCCCATCTTTATTTTTTGGCGTTTCTGGTTGTTCTGGCAGGGCTGTTTTACTATCCGTCGATGGTCTTCCTGGACTGGGTGCAGGTAGCTGAGCGTCGTCGAAGTACGCATGGCGCGGAATAGTGACCGCAGAAGGTTATACAGTCTAGACTCGCTCGATCTTTTCAAGAAATCCTGAGCGTTCCATCACGGCCAGCGGCTGGGCATTGAGCCCCGCCAGCACCAGCCGGCCGCCGCGCAGCACGATGGCCTTGTGCAGCTGCTCCAGCACATCGAGCCCGGAGGTGTCCAGCGATTGCAGCGATTGCACGTCCAGCCGCACCACCAGGCCTTTGGGCGCGCTTTCCACCACGTTCAGGATGGGGTCGAGCTTGGCGACGGCGCCAAAAAACAGCGAGCCGTACAGCTGGAAGCTGGCGCCGTCGGCGCTGCGTGAGACCTCCACCACCTGGAACAGGGTGCTCATGCGTCGTACAAACAGCACGCAGGCCAGGATCAGGCCGACCTGCAGGGCGACCGTCAGGTCAAAAACTACGGTCAGCAAAAACGTGCCGAGCATGATGAGCCGGTAATGGCTGCTGGCCTGGCGCAGGTGGGCGAATTCGCGCCATTCCCCCATGTTCCAGGCCACATACAGCAGGATGCCCGCCAGCACCGCCAGCGGCACATGGACGGCCAGCGGGGCGGCTACCAGCACCACCACCACTAGCGTGAGGGCATGCACCACGCCCGAGACGGGAGAGGTGGCGCCCGAGCGCACGTTGGTCACCGTGCGGGCAATGGTGCCGGTGGCGGGCATGCCGCCAAAGAACGGCACCACAAAGTTGGCCACGCCCTGGGCCATCAGCTCCTGGTTGGGGTCATGACGCGGCAGGCCGGAAATCTGGTCGGACACGCGGGCGCAGAGCAGCGATTCCACCGCACCCAGCAGTGCAATGGTGATGGTGGGTGCCACCAGCAGCCGCACCGTCTCCCATGAAAAGTCAGGCAGCGCAAAGGAAGGCAGGGCACGGGGTATGCCGCCAAAACGCGTGCCGATGGTTTCCACCGGCAGGCTCAGCAAATAGGCAAACGCGGTAAGCGTCACCAGCGCCACAATCGGCCCCGGCATGCGCGACGCCATGCGCGTGGCCCGCTTGAGCTGCACGCCCTCGACGGCCTGCATCAGCCTGATCAGCCGCGTGGTGAAACCGCCGGCGCTTCGCGTGTGCACGGCAAACAGCTTGGGCCACACAAAGAGGCCGAGCAGGCAGGCCAACCCCAGCCCCAGCGCGTAAGGGTTGAAGCTGTCCAGGTGTTCGCCGATCACACGCAGCTGCGAAAAAAAATCGGCCGGCATCTTGGGCACCACCAGCCCCAGCAGGTCCCTGACCTGCGACAGCACGATCAGCACTGCGATGCCGTTGGTAAAACCCACCACGATGCTCACCGGCACGTAACGCACCAGCGTGCCCATTCTGAAAAAACCCAGCAGAAAGAGCAGCACACCGGCGCAGGCGGTGGAGATCAGCAGGTTGGCCAGGCCGTAGCGTTCAAGAATGCCGTAGACGATGACGATGAAGGCGCCGGCCGGGCCGCCTATCTGCACTGCCGAGCCGCCCAGCGCAGAGATCAATGCGCCGGCGATGATGGCCGTCCAGATGCCGGCCTCGGGCTTGAGGCCGGAAGCGATGGCAAAAGCCATGGCCAGGGGCAAAGCCACAATACCCACCGTGACGCCGGCCCCGGCATCCTTGAAAAAACGCTCGCGGGTGTAGCCGGCAAGCGCTGAAAACAGGCGCGGGCGAAATGGGGCGAGATAGGCCGGTAAATGCATCATGCGGCGGGCGTGGGTCGTGGGATTTGCGCGGCTGGTGGTGCGGGCAACGGCATAGGCATTGAATGTCCCATATGACTTTTTTCCATTGTTCGAAGCCTCAACATTCGGTACATTAGAAGGTTTTGTTAGGTAGAAATAGTTACTTTTCGTGTGATTTCAGGGTCGAATCATCAGTGTCGTCCCGTTTTGATCATCTGCGTATGGTTTTTTGGGGAAGTGATTGTTTGGCCTTTTAAGTTTTTTGTCTGCAATGCCGTCGCGCCTGTCCGCCTGCCT
>NZ_JBFUCA010000592.1:0-2415 GCF_056405475.1 Polaromonas sp. P1_G4 | reverse complement strand
GGGTACCGGGGGGAACAACGCCACAACCTCGCGGCCGTGGTGGAATTTATCCATACGGCAACTTTGCTGCATGACGACGTGGTGGACGAATCCACCTTGCGCCGGGGCCGCACGACCGCCAACGAGGCCTTCGGCAACCCTGCCAGCGTTCTGGTGGGTGACTTCCTCTATTCCCGGGCGTTCCAGATGATGGTCGAAGCCGGCGATATGCGTGTCATGCAGACACTTGCCGAGGCGACCAACGTGATCGCCGAGGGCGAGGTGCTTCAACTTATGAACATGCACGACGCGACACTGTCGGAGGAGGGCTACCTCCGGGTGATTCGTTCCAAGACGGCCAAGCTGTTCGAAGCCAGCGCCCGCCTGGCGGCCTTGCTGGCCCAGTCGCCGCCAGCCATTGAGCAAAGCTGCGCAGACTACGGCCAGGCACTGGGCACCGCATTCCAGGTGATCGACGACGTGCTGGACTACGACGGGGATGTGTCTGAAATGGGGAAGAACCTGGGCGACGATTTACGCGAAGGCAAGGCGACACTTCCGCTGATCATCGCCATGCAGCGAGGTACCGAGGCTGAGCGTACGACCATCCGGCAGGCAATTGAGACGGGTGGCACGGACCAGATGACACAGATCATCGCCATCGTGCAACAGACCGGAGCGCTGCAGGCCACCCGGGATGCTGCGGCTGTAGAAGCACAGCGCGCGCTGAATGCCTTGCAGGCCCTGCCCCAAAACATTTACAGTAATGCCCTGATGCAGCTGGCCTCCCAATTGCTGGAAAGGCGTTTCTGACGGCTGCCGGATCGGGGTGTAGCTTAGCCTGGTAGAGCGCTACGTTCGGGACGTAGAGGCCGGAGGTTCGAATCCTCTCACCCCGACCAAAAATATCCTGGCCTTGGCCGTATGTGTGCGTTTCTTCGCATACTTCCAACGCCGGGCAGGCCTCTGGCGCGTTTTCGATTTACACCTTGTAATCTATAAGCGATGATACCTATTTAAGCCTATCCAGAGAATCCATGGCCGCTGTTGACACCGCTATTAACCAACCACCATCCATGGCATTGCCAGGTCTGGGTCGGGCCTTGGTGGTTGCGGGGAAGCTGGGTCAAAAGGCTGCTGAAGACATCTTTCGCAAAGCCCAAACGGGGCGCACCAGCTTCATCGCCGAACTGACAGGCTCCGGAGCGGTTTCCGCGTCTGACTTGGCGCACACCATGTCGACCGCCTTTGCTGCGCCTTTGCTTGACCTGGACGCCATAGACATACAGCGCCTGCCCAAGGGACTGCTCGATTCCAAAATCTGTGCAACGTACCGTATCGTTGTTCTGAGCAAACGCAATAACCGGCTGATTGTTGCAACGGCAGATCCATCTGACCAGGAGGCGGCTGAAAAAATCAAGTTTTCCACCCAGATGGGGGTCGACTGGGTCATCGCCGAATACGACAAGCTGTCCAAGCTGTCGGAAGTGTCCAACACCAGCGCCTCTGAGGCGATGGAAAGCATCATCGGCGATGACTTTGAGTTTGATGAAACCAGTGTGGATACTGGCGCAACCGAAGATGAAGCGGGTGTCTCCGAAGTTGAGGACGCTCCGGTCGTCAAATTTCTCCAGAAGATGCTGCTTGATGCTTTCAGCATGCGCGCTTCCGACCTGCATTTCGAGCCGTTTGAACATACCTACAGGGTGCGCTTCCGGGTGGACGGCGAATTGCGCGAAATCGCGTCACCACCGGTCGCCATCAAGGAAAAGCTTGCCGCGCGCATCAAGGTTATCTCCAAGCTGGATATCTCGGAAAAACGCGTACCGCAAGACGGCAAAATGAAGCTCAAGATCGGCCCCGATCGGGTCATCGATTTCCGGGTGAGCACCTTGCCGACCATGTATGGCGAAAAAATCGTTATCCGTATTCTGGATCCGAGTAGCGCCAAACTGGGCATTGATGCACTGGGGTATGAAACGATTGAAAAAGAGCGCCTGATGGCCGCGATTCAGCGACCCTACGGCATGGTGCTGGTGACGGGGCCCACGGGTTCCGGTAAAACCGTGTCGCTGTACACCTGCCTGAATATTCTGAACAAGCCGGGTGTCAACATTGCCACCGCTGAGGATCCCGCCGAAATCACATTGCCCGGTGTCAACCAGGTCAGCATGAATGACAAGGCTGGCATGACTTTTTCTGTCGCGCTCAAAGCTTTTTTGCGGCAGGATCCGGACATTATCATGGTCGGTGAGATTCGCGATCTTGAAACGGCTGATATCGCCATCAAGGCCGCGCAGACCGGCCACATGGTCATGTCCACGCTGCATACGAACGACGCACCCACCACGTTGACGCGTATGCGCAACATGGGCATTGCTCCTTTTAATATTGCTTCAAGCGTGATTCTGATCACGGCCCAGCGCCTTGCTCGCC
>NZ_JBFUCA010000591.1:0-2428 GCF_056405475.1 Polaromonas sp. P1_G4 | reverse complement strand
GCCCCTTCCAGAACGTGGGAATGGTGACCCCTGCGATTGAAAATCCGGCAATGAGCTTGTGAACCCAGGAGTCCGGCATCAGGCCCGCGACGAGCCCGAGAGGGATCCCGATGGCCAGTGCCAGTATCAGCGCAATAAACGCCATCTCCAGGGTTGCGGGCATGCGCTCCAGAACAATTCCCAGTGCCGGCCGRTTGAAGACAAACGATTTGCCAAGATCTCCCTCGACCGCATGCTTCACAAACAGTGCGTATTGCTCGTAGATCGGCCGGTCCAGCCCCAGGCTGCGCGCCGCGACCTCTACCTCCTCGGTGGAGGCATTCGGGCTGACAAGCAGGTGTATGGGGTCGCCAATGAGGTGAATGCCCGTAAACGCGATGGCAGACATCAGCGCAACGACGACGAGGCTGTCGCGCATTCGCTGGAATATGGGGCCAAACATCAGATTGCGTCCTTATCTCTGCCTGCGACACCGGCCAACACCCGCCCACATCGCACGCCGCTTCGCTCGAGCCCGCGGCCTCCACCCGGGGAAGCCGCAACAGGCCCCCTATTGCACGTCACTTTCATCAAAAACTCCAGTCAGCGGGAGGCCTCCCGCCGGTACGTCACGTTCGCACAACTGCTCGCAATTTAGAGGCCAACCAACACCCTTGCCAGCTTTCACCTTGTGCATTCGCGGCAACAGCGCCGCGAAATTTCTTGACAGTCATCACCGCTTCATGATCTAGTTGTAACGCTGTTTGATACAGTGTATCGCTAGTCAATACAATAAAGCAAGCGAATTTTTCAGGATTTATGACGGTCGGCGAGGAGGGAAGCAGGAAAGACCTGGGCGAACTGCGCCTGTGAGCACCCATGCGGCGGCGAATGATTCGCCGCCATTTACAAAACTTTTCAGGAGTGAGAAATGAAATTGAAGATAGCCTGCCTGGCTGCGATTGGCGCCGGCGCAATAACCGCCATAACCCCCGTCGCCGCGTTGGCGCAAAGCACGGTGACGATTTACGGGAGGATGGATACGAGCTTTGAGAACTCAAAGACTGGCTCGGTCTCGCAGACGCTCATCACGGGCAACGCGTCCCGGTTCGGCGCCAAGGGAACCGAGGACCTGGGCGGAGGGCTCAAGGCGCTCTTTGGCCTGGAGATGGGAATTTCCTCGGACACCGGGGCGTCAAGCTCGCCCGTCTACCGCAACTCCTATGTCGGCATCAGCGGCGACTTCGGGGTGGTCAACATCGGCCGCATCGACTCGGCCGCGCCCAGCCGCACGCCGATCTACGCGATCCTGGGCCGCAATGTCGAGTACGTCATCCACGATGCCGGCGCCACCGCGATTGGCACCTCCATCTTCAATGCGCGCACACGTGTTTCGAACGCCATCGGCTATGCCAGCCCGCTGATCAGCAACTTCGTTTTCCGCGCCGGCCATTACTTCAATGGTGAAGGCCTGGCGGAAGCGGCGGCCGGCCCGGTCCGCTTTGAGAGCGACTACAAGCAGACCGATGTCTCGCTGAGCTATGGCGAAGGCGAGGGCCCGCTGGGCCTGGGCGTCGGCTACGGTAGGGACAGCAAACGCGGGGGTGCCTTGCTCAATGATTTCAAGAGCAAGTGGATGCTGGTGGGCTCCTACGACTTTGGCGATATCCGTGCCTGGGCGGTCTACAACCGTGACAACTTTGAGGGCAATGCGCTGTCRCGCAGCAAGGTGGCGGCRCAGATGATCGGCGCTTCGTGGGACATCACGCCCAGCAGCAAGGTCATGGCCAACTACATCCGCAAGGATGTSCAGAGCGATCCTGCGGCCAAGCTCAAGCGCTTCCAGGCGGGCTACTCCTACAAGATGAGCAATCGCACTTCGCTGTACGGCTTCTATGACCGCTCGGACCCGAACAACCGTGTCGCCAATGACGTGATCCGTGTTTACGGGGTTGGCATTCAGCATAACTTCTGAGCGCACAAAGGCACGCGATCAGTATCTCGTCCGCAAAGCCCGCCTCCGGCGGGCTTTTGTCATGGATAACAGGAACGCCTTAGACAGGCTCCATCATTTTGGAAAGCATGGGTATGTCAATAAAACATTGGATCAGTACAGGCATTCTGGGAACAGTTTGTGCCGTTGCCTCATCCGCTCCGCAGGACATCGTGATCGGCCAGATCGGCCAGCTTAAGGACCCGAATTCCGCGGCAAGCCAGGTCAAGGTGGGCGTGCAACTGTATTTTGATGTCGTCAACGACCGGGGTGGCGTTAATGGGGCGAAGCTGAAACTTGTCACCAAAGACCGGGGACCGGACGGGTCGGACTCAGTGGAAAAAACACGGGAAATCATCCAGGAAGAAAAGCCTGTTGCATTGATCGGATTTTCTGGAACTGCGCCTGTTGAAGCGCTGATTCAGGAAAAGGTACTGGCTGCGGCCGGCATTCCCT
>NZ_JBFUCA010000590.1:0-2433 GCF_056405475.1 Polaromonas sp. P1_G4 | reverse complement strand
TGCGCTGGCCGTGCAGCTGCAGCACGCGGCTGTCGGCAAAGCCGCCGGTAATCGCTTCCTTGACTTTGGCCATGTCGGCCCCGCCGCGCGCGGTGAACAGCAGGGCCTCGGCCACCGCGCCTATGGTGATGCCCACAATCATCTGGTTGGCCAGCTTGGTGAGCTGGCCGCTGCCGTGCGGGCCCACGTGAACGGCGTGGCCAAAGTGCTTGAGCACAGGCAGGGCCCGCGCGAAGTCTTCCGCCTTGCCGCCGGCCATGATGGCCAGCGTGCCGCTTTGCGCGCCGCCCGGGCCGCCTGAAACCGGCGCATCCACATGGGCGATGCCCAATGCGCCCAGGCGAGCTGCATGGTCGCGCGCTTCGCGCGGCTGGATGGAGGCCATGTCCAGAAAGAGCGCGCCCTGTTTCATCGCGGCGGCCACGCCCTGCGTGAACAGCACGTCTTCCACGACCGGGCCGCTTTCGAGCATGCTGATGACGATGTCGGCAGCGGCCACCGCGGCACTGGCTTGCGTATGTTGCGTGGCGCCTAGCGCCGCCAGCGGGCCGGYCTTGCCCGGCGTGCGGTTCCATGCCTGCAGCGTGTAGCCCGCTTCGCACAGGCGCCTGGCCATGGGCAGGCCCATGATGCCCGTACCCAAAAATGCGATGCGGGGCAGGGGCGTGTCGCTGGTGATGGTCAATTCGTGTCCTCAGAATGGCTTTGAGTCATCATGAAGGAACCGGCGGGAAGAAGGCTGTCAGGCAGCTTTCTAGGCCGCTTTTTTCAGCGCCGGCGCAAACATGCTTTCCATCTCCTGGCGCACTTTCCAGGCGTGGGTCGATGTGTCCATCGCCACATCGGCCCAGCTCAGGCTCTGCCCCTTTTTGACTGCGCGCACGACCTTCACGTTATGCGCCAGGCCCAGGGGCAGCCCGCCCATCTTCATGGAAGTATCGGCCGGCAGCAGCTTGCCCCACACGGTATAGCCGCCTTCGCCGTCCAGCATGTCGCCGGGTTTCAGGTCACGTTTGGCAGTGGCCACCACATCGGCGTTCCAGCAGGTCGCCACACCGGTGGGTTCACCGCGCAACGCCACGCTGGCCACGGACACGCCGACTTCCAACCCGATCAGGTGCCAGCGTTTGTACAAGGTGAAGTAGCGCCCGCTCGGGTCGGTGTGGGCGTTGTATTCCTCAAAGCAGTTCTTGATGTAGTCGGTCTCGGCTTCAACGGTGACCCAGACGCCCATGCGGATGTCGTAGGGAATCTTGCGGCCGTTGGCTTCCAGCGACGAGATAACTTCGACCATGCCCTTGCGTTCGAGAACGCCACCTTCACTGATGGGCCGTGTCACGTACGGAATGTCTTCCACGCTGGCCGGCGGGTAGAGCAGGCCGTTGCTGGGCACGGTCAGGCCCGTGGCGTTGGCCACGGCAGTCGATTCGATGGAAGGCTTGGATCCGTCGAGAAAGCTGTTGAACATCTTCGGGTTGAGCCCGCCGCGCGCGGCCTGCTCGGGCGTCAGGCCATAGTTTCCCCACACCGTCTCGGGCGTGGATTCGCAAAAATGCGGCAACCACTTGTGGCCACGGCCCGCCGCCACCACCGGGAAGCCGCAAGTGCGCGCCCAGTCCACGAGGTCGCAGATCAGCGCCGGCTGGTCACCGAAAGCCAGCGAATACACCACGCCGGCCTCTGCGGCCTTGCGCGCCAGCAGCGGGCCGCAGAAAGCGTCGGCTTCCACCGTGACATTGACCACATGCTTGCCGTGTGCGAAGGCTTTCAGGCAATGCTCTACCGCCGCGATCGGGTTGCCGGTGCATTCCACAATGATGTCGATCTGCGGATGCGTGACCACCGCCTGCCAGTCGTCAGTGATCCAGGTTGCTCCTGTTTTTATAGCTGCTTGCGCAGATTCTGCCTGGGTTAGAGCCGGATTCCACCCTACACGGGCAAGGTTGGCGCGCGCCGCGTCGGGCGACAGGTCGGCAATCGCCACCAGGTGCACGCCCGGTGTCCGCGGCACTTGCGCCAGGTACATGGAGCCGAATTTGCCGGCGCCTATGAGGCCTATGCGCACCGGTTTGCCTTCGGCCGCGCGCTGCTGGAGTTTGGTGTAAAGGTTCATGGATGAGGGGTCTTGCTGATTAATTTCGATAGATCTTGTTTGCTTTTGGACCGAAGATGAAGGGGGTTGTCATCTCAGGTAATTCCAATTTGCGCAGTTCGATAAGGTCTTTGTATTGACTCGTTCTTGATTCCGCGCATTCGATGTACATGGTTTTTTTTTCTCCCACGCGTACTACGACGCCCGCTTCTTCTTCAGGGAAACGCGCTGAGGAAAATTGGTACACGGTGTACGACGCTTGGCCGATTTTGAAATGAAGATTACCTGCACCTGTCCAACCATTCGGGCTACGTACGGAAAACTGAAACGCTTCCCTGGCG
>NZ_JBFUCA010000589.1:0-2437 GCF_056405475.1 Polaromonas sp. P1_G4 | reverse complement strand
GGCGTTAGCGAAGCTGTTATGGGAATTTAGTTAGCGCTGGCTGAATTGCAGCGCGCCCAGCATGCGCTGCACGGGCTGGGTTTCAGGCAGGACGTACACCACGCCATGGCTTTTCCCCAGCACGGGATTCACGACGGCTTCGTAAAAATTGACGGGCACTACGACACACCCCAGCGAGATGCGGTTGTCGTCAGGTGTTTCAGAAGCCAGCCGCTCTGCGCGGCGTTCTGCCGGAGCTGCAGGACGAAGGCGGTGGATTGCCAGCTTGGCCGTGTAGTCGATCCACACAATAGCCTCGCCGTGAAGATTGTGGCCGGGCTCCGAAACGTAACGGCCCGCCGGCGTGGTGCGTTCGTCTGCGCGCAGGCTGGCGACGTTGCGCTGCTCCATGCCCGGTACCGTGTGGTCGCCGGGTGTCAGGCCGGTCAATGCCGGCGATGCGCCGCGCAATTGCCCCGTGGCGTCAAACACAAAAATGCGCCCGCCCTTTTTATCAACCACCACAAATGGCAGGCCCTGGTTATCGCGTGCGTTCATGATCCAGCGCAGGGCGTAGCGTGCATCGGCCGATGCCGCCACCAGTGTCATGTCAGCGGAATTGCCGGCACCCGGCACCGGCATCACGGCATCGGGGCTGCGCACCGGTTGCAGGTCTGTGGGAGTGGCGGACACCCATGCGGGAATCGCAGCGAGAAAGGCAATGGCCGCCGTGCAGACGGTTTTTGCGCGCAGTGCCTTTCCTTTGAACAACATCCTGATCCCGTGGGTTGAATTCATTGCCTTGTGCGGAGCACATGAAAAAGCCGGCCTCGAACCTTTTGGGTAGGAGCCCGGCTGTGGTTGCACCATGTTAGCGATGCAAGAAAATGTTCACAACGGAAAAACCCTGAAATCCTCCGGATTTTTGCTATGCTTTTAATAGCAACAAATCGTTTACTGCATTGCCATGCATGCTTTTTTTGCAGCCAAATTTAGCTACTCAGGAATTTGGTAACAGCGACCACATGTGGGCATTTTCCGCATTGAAGATGCGAGCGCGCAACAATACGTCAGGGGTTGTTACAACTCGCTCTTCGCGCGAGGTGATCGAAAGAGCGAGCAGGCGGTGTCAGGCGGCGGGGCGAAGCCCCTGTTTTGCGGCAAGCGCATGGGCGGCAGGAAAAACCTCAGCCAGTGGTTTGATTTCCGGCAAAACGTAAATCACGCCATAGCTCGCATTGAACGCGGGCTTGAGTACATCTTCGAAAAATGCCACCGGCATGTTGATGCACCCGTAGGAAATACGGTTGTCCTCGGTACCGGGAGACGCAAGCCTTTCCAGCCGGCGCTCTTTGGGCTCCAGTGTTCGCACGCGGTGCATGGAAACAGYCGCCTCGTAATCCACCCAGACAACATCTTCGCCCAAGGTGTTGCGGCCAGGCTCCCCCATAAACCGGCCCGCCGGTGTGGTGCGTTCGTGGGGCTGCACCTGCGCAATGGGCCGCCCGCCGATACCGGTCACGGAATCATCGCCGACCGCCGCACCGATCAGCACGGGCGTGGCGCTGCGCAACTTGCCGGAGGGTTCGAAAACAAAAACCTTGGTATTTATCTTGTCGAGGATGACAAAGAAAAGCCTGCGGTTGTCCCCGGAAGCAACCACCCAATTGGCGACCTGCCGCGCCTCATCCGACGCGGGCTCTTCACCAAAATCGGCGAAGCGCAAAGACGGCGCCAACTGCAAGGCGCTGGAAGGGACGGGGTTCAGGGCCGGAGAGGAAACCGGACGGGCATGAAAAAGCGGCAATGTGAGGACAAGCAGTGCGGAGCCCAGCAAGATGCCTTGCTTGATGCCGTCAAGAACGTCTGCGCGGCTGGTGCCGGGCTCATCGCCGGCCGGGGGCCTTCCGCCAGTTGAAGGGGAAGACCCGCGCGCGGGCGACACAAACATGTCCATGAAAATACGACGCATGGCCTGCGCTAAAACAATGACGATCCGGCAGCCATGTGAAAACGCTCCGGAAGCCGCGCCTTAAAAGACACGGCAAGCCGGAGCGGCGTCACACCAAGGCGCATGACGGTCTGGGTTTAGTTGCGGTCAGCTTGTGCTGGGCGCTCGGTCTGGAAGCCAGCCGTGTTGCTTTCAGTCGTGGTGGCAGGTGCCGCACTGCTAGGGGTGGTGGTGTCCTGATTTTGCATGGTCTGGCCGGACGATTCTGCAGGCGCAGCCGGTGCCGTCGGGGTTTCGGTCTGGGCGTATGCCAGGCCAATGGTGCTCACAACAGCGGCGGCGGCTACGGCAGAGGCCAGGGATTTGGAAAACTTCATGTCTTGCTCCTTAAGTCATGCCCATCACAGGCAATCAGGGTTGGTAAATGGCTGGCCGTATTGCCAGCTAATTCCAATTTACGAGGGGAGAGTGGGACGCGGCGTCGGTCCGGTACGGCCTGTCATGTAG
>NZ_JBFUCA010000588.1:0-2445 GCF_056405475.1 Polaromonas sp. P1_G4 | reverse complement strand
TCTCCAGGCAGTAAGTTGTGGTGGATTATGGCTTACAGAAACTGCCATCTCGTTGCGGCTGAGCCTGATCTGTTAAATGTTCGCAACGTGATCGCGTGTCGGACGTAGCCCACAGAAGCTGTGGATAACTTTGTTAGCAAGTGGTGGCGCAGCGGCCTGCAAGCCGCGCCAAATCGTGCATGTGACAGAACGATGAAATTTTGAGCAGAATTAAGTTATTCAAAATCAATGAGTTACACGAATTTATCTCGATATCCGCGCGAAACCAGGGGGTCGAGCCTTGAGGGACGGCTCTCTGTGGAGTATTACACCCGGATTACCAAGGGATTTAGGGGTGTTTGATGCATCGGCTCCTTCCGAGAAGCCGCAAGCGGGAGCGCGCGACGCGGGCATCCGGGTATGGCCCGTCGGGTCTTTGCTAAGGGCTATTTCGGACAGCCTTGAAGCCCGATTTAACCCGGTCGCGGTGCAGGGTGAGATCAGCGGGTTTTCGCGTGCAGCCAGCGGCCACTGCTATTTTTCGCTCAAAGATGAACAGGGGCAGGTTCGCTGCGCCATGTTTCGCCGCGCTGCCACGATGCTGGAGTTTTCCCCGCGCGACGGCCAATTGGTGGAGCTGCGGGGACGGCTGGGTGTTTATGAGCCGCGCGGTGAACTACAACTGGTGGTCGAGTCCATGCGCCAGGCAGGCCAGGGCAATCTTTTTGAACAGTTCCTGCTGCTCAAGGCCAGACTTGAAGCTGAGGGCCTTTTCGACCCAGGCCGTAAAAGGCCTTTGCCTTTGCTGCCCCGCGCCATTGGTGTGGTGACTTCGCTGGGTGCCGCCGCCTTGCACGATGTCACGAGTGCTTTGCAGCGCCGTGTGCCGCATATTCCCGTGGTTATTTATCCTGCCAGCGTGCAGGGCAGCCAGGCAGCCGGCGAATTGCGCGCCGCTTTGCTCAAAGCCTATCAGCGGCGATCCCAGGACCGCGTGGATGTCTTGCTGGTGGTACGCGGTGGCGGCGCCATGGAAGACCTGTGGGCTTTTAATGATGAGCAGCTCGCCCGAACCCTGGTGGAATCGCCCATGCCAGTGATTAGCGGGGTAGGGCATGAAACCGATTTCACGATCGTCGATTTTTGCGCTGACGTGCGTGCGCCCACGCCGACCGCCGCGGCAGAACTCTGCGCGCAGCCCCAAGCGGTGTGGTTGGGTGCGCTCGACATGGCCGTGTCGCGGCTGCAAAACGGCGTAGACCGCCAGCTGGAGTCGCACAACCAGCGCCTGGACTGGGCGGCTTCCCGGATTAGCCGGCCGTCGCATCTGGTTACCAGGCAGCATGCCCGCCTGGCCGGGCTCGGCCAGAGCCTGAGCCATGCAGCGCGTTTGGCACTGCAGCACGAACAGCGCAAGCTACAGGTCTTGGGCAGCAATTTTCCGCACGAAGTGCAAGGCAGCCTGCAGCGCGGCCGGCAGCGCATCGAGCGCGCGCAGTTAAGGCTTGAGTTGCTGGACCCCAAACTGGTTCTGAAGCGCGGCTACGCCTGGCTTGCCGACCTTCAGGGGCAACCCATTACAAGCCGCGAAAAGACCCATGTGGGGCAACCTGTACGCGCTACCCTTGCCGACGGCGAGGTCGATTTGACAGTTTCTGCGCGCAGACTGATTTAGTTTTTACAATGACATCGTTAAAAGCAGTTTATTCATCACCACGAGGAAAAAATCATGGAACACAAACTCCCCCCGCTACCGTACCCGATCGACGCCCTGGCGCCGCATTACAGCCAGGAAGCCTTTGAATACCACCATGGCAAGCACCACAATGCTTACGTGGTGAACCTCAACAACCTGCAAAAGGGCACTGAGTTTGAAGCCATGACGCTCGAAGAGATCGTCAAGAAATCCAGTGGTGGTGTGTACAACAATGCTGCCCAGATCTGGAACCACACCTTCTTCTGGAGCTGCATGAAGCCCGCTGGCGGCGGCGAGCCTGGCGGCGCACTGGCTGCAGCCATCAATGCCAAGTTTGGCTCTTACGCTGCGTTCAAAGAGGCTTTCGTCAAGTCGGCCGTTGGCAATTTCGGTTCCGGCTGGACGTGGCTTGTAAAAAAAGCCGACGGCACGGTTGATATTGTCAACACCGGCCCGGCAGGTACCCCGCTCACCACTGCCGATAAGGCCTTGCTGACGGTGGATGTCTGGGAGCATGCCTACTACATTGACTACCGCAACCTGCGTCCGAAATTTGTCGAGACCTTCCTCTCCAATCTGGTGAACTGGAGTTTTGCCGAGGCCAACTTCGCCTGAGGCGAGAGGCCTTCGCCCACAAAAAAGCCGACATGAGTCGGCTTTTTTGTTTTAAAAGCGAGAAATCAGCGCTTCGCCTCGAAAATCGGGCCGCCCAGTTTGCTGCCGGCCTTGATGCGTTTTCGCGCAAACCAGCCCTTGTTCATTTCCAGGAC
>NZ_JBFUCA010000587.1:0-2447 GCF_056405475.1 Polaromonas sp. P1_G4 | reverse complement strand
GTGGATGCCATCAAGCCTTGACACTCACTTTGAAGCCGGCTTTCGCCAGGGTCGACAGGCGTTCTGCGTCCCAGTTGGTCATGTGAATGCAGCCATTGGTTTCGGAATGGCCCACATTGGAAGGGTTGGGTGTGCCGTGAATGCCCCAGTGCGGTTTGGTCAGGCCCAGCCAGATGGTGCCGACGGGGTTGTTGGGACCGGCTGCGATGTCGACCTTTTGCGCATCCTTGGGTGCGTTTTTCAGCAGCGCAGGGTTGTAGGTGAAGCCGGGATTTTTGACCTCGTTCTTGATGGCCATCATGCCCAGCGGCAGCGGGTCGTTCTTTTCATTGCCTATGCTGATGGGAAAACCCGCCACCAACCGCTTGGCGGTGTCCAGCACGTAGAGCACACGCTCGGACTTGTCGATTTCGATGGAAACCGCGTTGACCGGCATGGCGCTGACCGCGATATATGGCACGGTGATTTGCTTGCCGGCCTCGATGTTGATGCCGCCGTTGAGCTGCTTGAGGTAGCCGGTGCTGGTGTGGAATTTTTCCGCCAGCGCTTCTTCCACCGATTCATACACCAGCGCTTTCATCTTCGCGCGCTCGTCCATCGCCACAGGCGTCTTTTCAAACGGGCCGGCTGCGTCCTTCTCTGTCACGGTATAGCTTGTCAGAAGCGGAGCACCGTCCTTGCGCAACGAAGCCCAGGTTTCCGCAGTGACGGTGCCCGTGGGTTTGAGGTCGTGCGCGATCTGGTAGGCCTTGACCATGCGCTGCATGTTGGTGGCAAAGCGCCCATCGATCTCCCCGCAGGRGAACCAGGCCCGGTCCAGCATGATCTGTGCGCGCGCTACCGCTGCGCCTTTGCTGCCACTGCGCAGCAAGGGACTGTCGGTGGCGTTGTTGAAGGCTTCTGTGTCAAGGGGCTGGTTGCCCGCCGCCGTGTTTTTGGGCTTGGCCGCCCATGCGCCGTTGCCGGCCAGGCCCAGCCCGGTGAGGCACAAGGCAGTGACGAGGGTGCGACGGGAGAGCCGGGAAAGCTGTGGGGTTACAAGGCGAAGAGAGGAAGGGGTATCGAACGGCATGACGGGCTTTCGTAGTCAGGCCAGTCTGGGGCGCATAAGGCGCATCGCCTGTCAGCAGCCATGCCTAGCGGCGGTCAGGTTTAAGCGGGTATTTGTCTTGCCTCACACTCCCTACAGAGCGCCAGGCGGCTCTCCTGGTACATCAGGGAACCGACGATCACGCTGTACGCTGGTGCTTCGTCATCCACGTGGCCATGGTGTCCAGCAATTCCTCGCGCACCTGCGCATCGGTGCGGCCTGAACGCACCAGCACATGGAAGGCGTGGTCGGCGCCATCCACGATGTGCAGGGTTGCCTTTTTACCGAGGCTTGCCGTGGTCTGGGTGATCAAGTCCAGATCAGCGAGGCCGTCGCGTGTGCCTTGCAGAAAAAGCATCGGCAGCTTCACGCCGTCCAGGTGCGCGGCGCGTTCGGTTGAAGGCTTGCCGGCTGGGTGCAATGGAAAGCCCACCAGCACAAGGCCCTTTAGTCCGGGCAATGGCTCAGCCGCCTGCGCCTGCGTGCTCATGCGACCACCGTAGGACCTGCCACCGGCAAACAGCAGCACATCAGGCATTTGCCGCGCCGCTTCAGCAACTGCCGCCCGGATCGCCGCATGGGCAACGGCGGGGGAGTCCGGTCGTTTGGAGCCTTGTTCCATGAACAGAAAATTGAAGCGCAAGCTGGCGATGCCGCGTTCCGCGAGGCCCTGAGCAATCGCCTCCATAAAGGCGTGGTTCATGCCTGCGCCTGCGCCGTGGGCGAACACATAACACGCCTTGGCGCTGGCAGGTTTTTGCAGCAGGCCGGAGGTGGTGCCGCCCGAAGGGAGCGGAATGTTCAGTGAAACGGGGCGTGTGGGCATCAATAGAAAGGGCGAGCTGAAATGGCGAACTGGCTTGGGATGCCCATTACAGCATCGCCAGTGCTCAGGCCGAACGCTTCGGCGCCGGATCGGCGATCCCGGGCGGCAGGCGGTTGAGCAGCCACCGGATCGCCAGCGGAACCAGCACGAGATCGTCAGCAATTCCGATGACCGGCAGGAAGTCGGGGATGAAATCAATGGGGGAGAACAGGTAGAGCGCAATCGCTGCTGTACCCCATTTCAGCCAAACGGGCGCTTCGGGATGGCGCAGGGCAGTCCACAGCCGCCGGGCATCGCCGCGTATCACAACCCAAAGCAGGGTCAGACGTTTGAACATGAAAGCTCCTTGGGTGCAGATGCAGRCCCGGCGGGCTGCTGAGTTTCAAAYGGAGGTGCTTGCCCGGGCTACAAGGGCACTAACGCGCCGTTACGTTTGCGCGCCAGGAGGGGCGCCGGGTCTTCCGTCAATGCGCCAGATTGGAAACCAGCTTGTCTGCCGCCTCAACGGCTTCAGCACGCGTGGGCCAGGTC
>NZ_JBFUCA010000586.1:0-2452 GCF_056405475.1 Polaromonas sp. P1_G4 | reverse complement strand
CGGCAACACTCGCCGTCGTCAATCTTTCCGTAGTGCTGTGGCTGTCGGTTCGCGCCACGCAACTCGGTGACCGGCTGGCCTGGGGCCTGGCGCTGGGCTGCCTGCTGACGCTGCCCGCGCAGATCGGCCTGTACGGCCTGGCGCTGAGCCCCACCCGGTTTTCACTGCCGCTGCAGGCCGGCGTGGCTATGGCAGCCTTGCTCAGTGTGGTCATCACGGCCGCCATGCTGTGGCTGCGCAACCGGCAGACCCGGCAGTTGAAGCACGGCGAAGCGTCGGGGCATGACCCGATCACCCAGCTCTATGACGGCGTGGCGATGGTGCAGAAAATCATCCGTGCGCAGCGCCGGCGTCTGCGCACGCGGCGCGACGGCGCGCTGATGGCCGTGCTGCTGTTCGAGCCCGAAGGCCTGCTGCCCCAGATTGGCCAGGCCGGCCTGAACGAAATCTACATCCAGATGGCGCGCCGCATTCAGCGCCACACCGGCGCCGTCAACCCGGCCGGCCGCTACTATGACCGCTGCTTTGTCGTGCTGCTGGAAACCATGCATTCGCCGCGCTGGATACGCACACTGGGCCTGCGCGTGGCCTCCGACCTGCGCCGGCCGATGGACGTGACGGCCCTGGGCGGGGGGCGCGCCCGGATCAAGCCGGACATTGCCGTCGGCATCGTTCATCTGTCGGTCGCCGGCAAGGACGTCGCCCAGCTGCTGCACGAAGCGCAGTCTGTGGCGCAGGCTGCCCGCGCCATGCGCTCCCGCGCCGCCCTGCTGGACCCGGAAACCCGCACCGCCGTGCCGGTGGAGCATGCCGAGCTGGGCTCCAGCTGGCATGCGCTGCGAAACGCCGCGCCGCAAACCCCGCTGCGGGCCAAACCCGCCGGCCCTAACGCCAGCCCCAACGCCAGCCGAACCGGGCGGCAGCGCCACAAGCCGGCCTGATCCCCGCAAGAAACGCTTCAGGCCGGGTTGTCGATGTCGATGAACTGGTGGGCCAGGCCGAGCTGCGTGGCAACCTGCGCCGCCACGGCCGGCGCGCCGTAGCGCTCGGAGGCGTGGTGCCCGCAGGCAATAAAGACCACGCCCATCTCGCGCGCGTAGTGCGCCTGGGGTTCGGAAATCTCGCCGGTGATGAAGGCGTCGGCGCCTGCGGCAATCGCCGCCTCAAAATACCCCTGCGCGCCGCCTGTGCACCATGCTATGTTTTTGATAGCTGCTTGCGTTGGTCCTGCTTTGGTTACAGCCCGATCAAGCACTTTTTCCACATGTGTTGCCAGTGCGCCGGCATCTGAAAACTGCCCTCCGTCGACACGCCCACCGATAAAACCCAGGTCCTGTTCGCCGAATCGCCCCGTCGCCGTGAGGCCCAGTTGCAAGCCCAGCTGGGCGTTGTTGCCGAGCTCGGGATGCGCGTCCAGTGGCAGGTGGTAGGCATAGAGGTTGATGTCGTGCGCCAGCAACAACGCCAGGCGCTGCTTCATCCAGCCCGTGACGCGGCCGTCCTGGCCGCGCCAGAACAAGCCGTGGTGCACAAAGACGGCGTCGGCCTGCGCCGCAATCGCCGCTTCGATCAGCGCCAGGCTGGCGGTAACGCCGGAAACGATCTTGCCGACCGACGGTTTGCCTTCGACCTGCAGGCCGTTGGGGCCGTAGTCCTTGAAACGCGCGGGCTGCAAAAGCGTGTCAAAGGCCTGCAGCAAGTCCTGTCGTGTGGTGCTCATGGCCCCATTGTCTCAGGGCGCTGCCTCAGGACGATCAGCTTTTCTCGAGGCCCAGCAAGGCGTCCTTGAGCATGAAGTCGGCCGGAACGGACCCCAGCCAGATGCCCAGCACCATGCGAAAGAACTCCGCATCACCGACCGCTGCGCCCTGCGGCTGCTCGGCGATGAAAAAGCTGGTGCCCTTGCCCGGCATGAACTCCATCGCGAACGAATCGCCGGGCATCAGCTTGCTGCGGCCCGAGAAGATATCGATCAAACGGTTGCTCGACACCGAGTGGCGGCTGACAGCGTCGCGGCTTGAATTGTCGGCCATGCCTCGCAGGAAGAGCCGGCCCAGGTCGGTGCCGGAGACTTCGCGCAGCGCCACAAAAGCCAGGCGGATGGGCGTGCCCAGCTTCATCGCCTCGTCGGCCGACGAGACCTTGCGGCTCGTGTACAGGGCCATGTCATAGACCTTGAAAATGGCCTTGAAGCGGGTGCCGGCGCCATTGAGCTGCAGTGTRGTGCCCTGCGCCACCACACTGGCCGGAAATTTCGTCGCCGTGGGTGCGGCCAGAACCGGCAATGCCAGTCCCGCCGAACCCGCTGTCAATGCGGCCGCGCCACGCGCGAGCCAGGTCCGCCTTGAACACTGATGCATGTTGTCACCTCCGTTATGGTTGTTGACCGCGGGCAGCGGTTCAGGCTGCCCGCGGCTGCGGCCTTGCGGCAGCCGGGAACATGGTACCGGAG
>NZ_JBFUCA010000585.1:0-2454 GCF_056405475.1 Polaromonas sp. P1_G4 | reverse complement strand
CTCCTGCACCTGCCGCACTTCGATGATTTCGTTCTCGCCGCCCGGGCAGCGCGTTGCCCACTTGATGGCTTCCTCGCGCGAGGCCACGTTGATCATCCAGTAGCCGCCCAGCACTTCACGGGCTTCGGCAAAAGGGCCGTCCTTGACATGGGCCTTGCCACCGGGAAAGGTTACGCGGGCGCCCATGGAGGGTGGGTGCAGGCCGTCCAGCGCGAGCAGCACGCCGGCTTTTTGCAGCTCCTCGTTGTATTTCATCATCGCGGCGACGGCGTCGGCGCTGGGCATGGTGCCTGCGTCGGCAGTTTCGTAGCCTTTGGGGATCATCAGCATCATGAATCGCATTTGAATACTCCTTGAGTGTGGGGCGGGTGAGCCGGGCTTACTTTTCTGCAGCAGCCTTCAGGTCGGCCAGGCCTGCTTCGAAATCCTTGCCCACCATCTTGTCCATATCGAAGAAGACATGCATGACCCTGGCCATCAGGGGCGCGGGGCCCGCCATCTCCCAGCTCACGACGCTGCCACCGGCTTGCGGCTGGATGGTAAAAACCACCTTGTTATGGGCCTCAAAAGGCTTGCTGAAGTTCAGGTCTATCCTGACGAGCGAAAACGGTACGGACTCGGTGATCAGCATGTCACCCGTGCCGACTTCCTTGCTTTCCCAGGCGTAGGCCGAGTCCTTGCCGGTGGCCGGACCGCTGAAGCTGCGCTTCATGGCCGCGTCCTTTTTCTCCCAGGGCGACCAGGCGGCCCACTGTTTGTAGTCATTGATCAGCGGGAAGATTTTCTCGGGCGGCGCCTGGATGGTGGTCTGGCGTTGTACGCGGAAGGTGTCTGGCTTGTTGGAGGCCAGTATCAGCACGGCCACGATGAAAACCACGATGGCGACGGCCGCAATGATGGCGATGGTCTTGAACATGTTTGTATCCCTTTAAGTTGGTGTTTGTTCACTTCGTAAATGGTCGAGCGCCGGATTCACAGGCCCTTTCCGGCCTCCAAAAAGCGTCTGCTCACCGGTACGACGAACGAAAAACCCGAAATCGACAGGCMGGGTCGAAAAATTTCAATTATTTTTTGACCCAAGCCAAGAACGCTAGGCCTGTGCGAAATCGGCAGCTTCATACAGCAGCCGGATTTCCACCTCAACCTCTTCCGTATCGCGAAACGGGAAGGGATAGGCCAAGGCCCAGTCCACCGCAGCCTGCAGCGAACGCGCCTGGATGATCCAGAAACCGGCCAGCAATTCCTTGGCTTCGGCGAAGGGCCCGTCCATCACGCTGGGTTTGCCCCGGGTGAACTTCATGCGCGACGCGCTGGCGCTGGGCTTGAGCCCTTCACCCATGAGCAGCACGCCAGCCTTGACGGCTTCGTCGTTGTGTTGGGCCATGCGCCCCAGCCACTGGCTGTCGGGCACGATGCCGGCTTCGGCGCGGTCATTGGCCTTGAGCAAAATCATGAAGCGGCGGAACCCCTCGGGCAGCGGCGGCGCGCCTTCCCCGGCGACGCCGCGCAGGCCGCCGGGGCAACCGCCCTCGCGGATTTCCAGCGAGGTGTTGCCATCCGCATCCTCTTGAGGCCAGCGTTTAAGCCATTCCAGTGCGTCACCCCTGGAAGCCGCCTCAATCATGGTGAAACCGGCGATCAGCTCTTTGGCTTCGGTGAAGGGGCCATCGATGACCGTGGGCTTGCCACCGGAAAACCGGATGAGCGCGCCCTTTGAGCTTGCCTGCAGGCCCTCGCCGCCCAGCAGCATGCCGGCCTTGGCCAGTTCTTCGTTGTAGGCGCCCATGGCGGCCAGCAGTGCGGGGCTGGGCAGCTCGCCGGCTTCAGTGCTCGCGTCGGATTTGCGCAGGATCATGTATTGCATGCGTGAAGTCTCCTTGGAACCCGGTTTTTACMTCAAACACGGGCCCGGCAGCCAGGCGCCCGCTTTCAGGACTTCGCGGCAGTCTGTGCTTCGACCTGCTGGCGCAAGCGCTCTTCGGCTTCGCGAAGTTCAGGCGTGAATTCGGCGCCGAAGTCTTCAGCCGAAAACACCTGGCGGATTTCGATTTCGGCCTCGCTCTCAGGCGGCAAGGGGCAGCGTTTGATCCACTCAATCGCCTCTTCTTTCGACGAGACTTGCAGCATCCAGAAACCGGCGACCAACTCTTTGGTTACGGGGAAAGGCCCGTCGATCACGGTGCGCTTGCTGCCGGAAAACCTGACGCGCGCGCCTTTGGCGCTGGGGTGCAAGCCTTCGCCCGCCAGCATCACGCCAGCCTTGACCAGCGATTCGTTGAACTTGCCCATGTCGGCCAGCAGTTGTTCGCTGGGCATTTCGCCGGCTTCGCTGTGTTTGTCGGCTTTGATGAGGACCATGAATTTCATTTCGGACTCCTTGGTGTTGCGTTAGGTTTGCGTTGGGAGCGGAGAGCCCGGACAACCCGGGCAGAAAAATCCTGCTCTTACCGGTAC
>NZ_JBFUCA010000584.1:0-2462 GCF_056405475.1 Polaromonas sp. P1_G4 | reverse complement strand
GGGTAACACCGCTCGCGCCGCGGGTTCAACTTTGCTTCTTTTGAAATTGTATGGTTCAGTTTCTTCTGCACCCGCCAGACTGTGACCGGGAAACCCGTAAATCCCCGCCCGGCCGCAGCTTCTGCGAACATAGCCGTATTTGGGGTTTTCATGACTACAGGTTTGGGCCCATCAGGGCCTGCTTGGCTGGCTGGCTGCCTTTTGGCGGCGGGTCTCGGTTTTGCCGGCATGGCGCGCGCACAGTCGTCCTGCTCCAGCGACGGCCAGGGCCGGCCAGTGACGCTGCTTGAGCGTTTTATCAACGCCAACTGCGACACCTGCTGGGCCGACCCGGCCACTCCCAAGGCCACGGCCGGCCAGGTTGCGCTGGATTGGGTGGTTCCTGGCGACAAGGGCAGCGACGCCCCGCTGTCCGCCGTCGCCGCAAGCGAAGGATTGCAACGGCTGGAGGCGCTGCGCCAAGCCGTCCCCGCACAAAGCCTGGCCAACACCTCGCCCGTCAAAGCCATCAAGGGCGCCACCCTGCGTGTCGCGCATGGCCTGCCGCTGAGCGGTTATCTTGGCGCCTCCATCGAGCTCAAGCCCGTCCCGGCAGCCGCCAAGGGCCGCCAATGGATAGCCTGGCTTGCCCTGGTCGAAACCTTGCCGGCCGGCACCGAGGGTTCCCCGGTTGAGCGGAATTTGATTCGAAACGTGCTCCAGACCAATTGGGACGGGCGCAAGCAGCTATCAAAAACAGAGCAAAACAGGTTCTTTGATGCACGCTCCATGAGCATTGCGGAGGGCGCCAACCCCGACCGGATGCGCGTGGTGGGCTGGGTAGAAAACGAAAAAGGCCTGGTGGTGGCCGCGGCGCAGTCGCGCTGCGCGCCCTGAAAAATATTTGAGGCCGTTTAACCCCTTTGTATTGCGCGCGCCGTTTAACGGTGCATCGCCAACAACAAAAGGGGTTTTCATGCCAAACGGCTTTCACGTCTTTCGCGGGTTCACCCGGCTGACTGCCGCCCGCCTCCTTCAGGCCACCGCCGCAGCCTGCTTCAGCCTGCAAGCACTGGCGCTCAGCCCGATGCCGCAGCCTTTCCCCAACGGAAAATTCGCCCCGCCGCCCGACTGGCGGCCGCCGGTCATCGCCGTGAACCATGCGGGCCAGCCCATCCAGCTGCGGGCCGTTTCCATCGAAGTCGACCTCTTCGGCGACCAGGCCCGTACCAGCGTTGAGCTGAGCCTTTTCAACCCCAACCCCCGCGTGCTCGAAGGCGAGCTGCAGTTCCCGCTGCAGGAGGGCCAGGTCGTGACCGGCTTCGCGCTGGATATCAACGGCCAATTGCGCGACGCAGTGCCCGTGCCCAAGGCCAAAGGCCAGGAGATCTTTGAAGACATACGCCGCAGGCGCGTAGACCCGGGACTGCTGGAAGCCGCCGCCGGCAACCAGTACAAGCTGCGCGTTTATCCCATCCCGGCCCAGGGGGAGCGCCGCGTGCTCATCACGTTCAACGAAACCCTGCCGCGCCAGCGTGATGCGGGCGTGCTGAGGGTGCCGCTGGTGTTCGCGTCAAGCGTGGGCCAATTGCAGGTGAAAGTGCGCGCCCACGGCGCCGCCCACCGGGATGTGGAACTGCTGCAGGCGCCCGCCGGCACCGAGCTGAACGCCAGCGCCACCGGCACGGAACTGGCCCTGCAAAAAAACCACTGGCAGGCCCCCCAGGGCCCTGCGGGCTGGCTTCAGCTGGCGCTGCGCCGCACCGGCAAGCCGCAGGTCATGGTCGGTGAATCTGCCGGCAAGCCGTTCTTTGCCGGGCAACTCGATGTGCGCGATGAGCTGGTGAGACGGCCCGCCCCTGCCCACATCGCACTGGTGTGGGACGCATCGGCTTCGGCCGCCGCGCAGGCCCGGGTGCTGCCGGTGCTGGAGGCCTACTTCCGCAAGCTGGGCAAGCCCGTCAAGCTCAGCCTGCTCGTGGTGCGTAACAAGGCCGAGGCTGTGCGCAGCTTCACCGTCACGCCGGGCCGCTTCGGTGAACTGGCCGATGCATTGCGCGCAGAGCCCTTCGACGGCTCCAGCAATTTTGACGACCTGCCCATTCCCGCCGACGTGGACACCACCCTGATGGTGACGGACGGCCTGATGACGGACGGCARAAAACTCATTCGCTACACCCACACGGCACCGGTGATGGTGATCAATGGCGCAGCCTCCGCCGACATGGCGCGGCTGGCCAGGCTGGCCGACCGCACCGGCGGAGCGCTGGTCGATGCCGCGCTGCAATCGCCCGACGAGGGCGCGCAAGCCATGCTGATGCACGGCTGGCGTATTGAGAAGCTGGACAGCCTGTCCGCGCGGCAACTCGTGACGCCGACAACGCGGATCAACCAGGGCCGCATTTCAGTGGCCGGTGAGCTGCAAGACAGTACCGCCCGCATCGACATCACGCTGGCGCACCCGGACGGCCGCCAGCGCACAC
>NZ_JBFUCA010000583.1:0-2472 GCF_056405475.1 Polaromonas sp. P1_G4 | reverse complement strand
AGCAAGCATGTCGAGTGCTTTTTCGATCTGTTTGCGGCTTGCAGCCGGCTTGTAGACCGGTAGCGGCTCATAGGTGTCAATGTCGAATTCAATTTCGGCCATCTGCACATCAAAAGGCAGGTCGATCAGCACCGGGCCGGGTCGTCCCGAGCGCATCAGGTGAAAGGCCTGCTGGAAGGAACGCGGCACCAAGGCCGGCTCACGCACAGTCACGCTCCATTTAGTGACCGGCTTGGAGATGGATTCAATGTCTACTGCCTGGAAATCCTCCTTGTACAGGCGCGCACGGGGCGCCTGCCCGGTGATGCACAAAATGGGGATGCTGTCGGCAATTGCCGAGTACAGCCCGGTGATCATGTCGGTACCGGCTGGGCCGCTGGTGCCTATGCACACCCCGATGTTTCCGGCCTTGGCGCGTGTGTAGCCTTCGGCCATGTGCGATGCGGCCTCGACGTGCCGCGCCAGGATATGCGTGATTGACTGGCGCTCACGCAGTGCGGAGTAAAACGGGTTGATGGCTGCGCCGGGCACACCAAAAGCTTGCGTGATGCCTTCTTTTTCCATCACCAGAACGGCGGCCATGGCGGCCTTCATTTTTGCCATTGAAGTCTCCTAGAGGGTTGCTGATCGTTGGACGGATGGTCGCGGCGTTGATGGCTGCGGGGAAGCCCCATCCCGTGCATTACGCTTATTCCAATTTGGAATAAATGATTGCCTGGCCGATGTCGCCGTGGTCTACTTGCGGCCATGGACCGCATTCAAGCCATCCGGCTTTTCATTCGCGTGGTTGACCTCGGCTCTTTCAGCAAGGCTGCTGCCGATATGGGTATGGGCCAGCCRTCGGCCACCAAGCTGGTGGTGCAACTGGAAAAGCAGCTGGGTTCACGGCTGCTCCATCGTTCGACCCGTGGCGTGACGCCCACCGAGATCGGCGCACTGTATTACGCCAAGTGCAAGCTGATCGCGCACCATGTCGAAGAGGCCGAGACGGTGGCGGCGCTATTGCAGTCGCAGGTCCAGGGCGGCCTGCGAATCACTACCTCCGTAGCTTTCGGACGGCGCGTGCTGGTGCCGCTGGTCATGCGTTTCATGCAGATGCACCCCAAATTGCAAATCGAGCTGAACTTTGAAGACCGTTATGTCAACCTGGTTGAGCAAGGCATTGACGTGGCGATCCGGATGGGGCCGCTCGCTGACTCGACGTTAGGGGCGCGTTACCTGGGTATCAACCCGTGGGTGGTCGTGGCCTCGCCCGAATACATCAAGAAGCGCGGTGCGCCGGCCGATCCTGCGGATCTTGTCACGCACGATGCGCTGATCTACAGCACGGTGCAAGGCGATGCGCGCTGGCATTTCAACGGAGCCGAAGGCCAAGCGCGTCAGGTCTCGGTCAGTGGGCCGCTGCGCTCGAACAATCTCTCGGCGCTGCTGGTGGCAGCGCGCGGCGGTATGGGCGTGGCTGCCTTGCCCCGGTATGTGGCGCATGAGTCGGTGCGCAGCGGTACTCTGGTGCCCCTCCTGAGCGGCTGGGTGCTGCCATCGCAGGAAATCCATGCTGTTTATCCTTCGCCCCAATTGGTGCCGGCCAAGGTCAACGGCTTTGTCGGCTGGCTGCAAGGCCAGTTCGGCGAGTCCTGGTGGGCGGACCAGAAATAGCTACGGGCGAAAGCTTGCCCAGGTCGACCGGCCCGTAATGAATGATTATTCATTGCTAACCCATTTGATACCATGAATTACTTATGAGTTATGGATTAAAGGGGCCGAGATGAAGAATGCGACGTTGCGCCAGCTTAAGGTGTTCGAGGCTGTGGCCCGCAACTTGAGCTTTTCGCGAGCCGCCGAAGAGCTGCACTTGACACAGCCGGCGGTGTCCATCCAGGTCAACAAACTGGAAGACCACGCAGGCCTTCCACTGTTTGAGCAGCTCGGAAAAAAAATTCATCTCACGCCGGCGGGCATTGAGATGCTTCACTCCAGCCGGATCATCATCCAGCAGTTCAAGGAGGTGGAAGAAGCCATGGCGCAGTTCAAGGGCATCTCCGGCGGCAAGCTGAATGTTGCGGTGATCAGCGCCGGAGATTATTTTTTTCCGCGCCTGCTCGTCGAGTTCGCACGGCGCCACTCGGGCGTGACGCTGGACTTCGGCGTCTGCAATCGCGAGGAACTCTTGAGCCAGCTGACCGATAACCTGACGGATCTGGCCGTCATGGTGCGCCCGCCGCTGGATATGGACACAGTGAGCGAACCTTTCGCCCCGCACCCTTATGTTGTTGTGGCGGCGCCCAACCATCCGCTGGCAGCCAAAAAGCGCATTCCGCTATCGCGCCTGGCCAGCGAACCCTTTGTTGTGCGTGAAAAGGGTTCCGATACCTGGAATTCGATGGAGGAGGGCTTCGGCGCGCACCTGGCCGACCTCAACATCGCGATGGAGATCAAGAGCACGGAAACCATCAAACAGGCCGTGATCGCGGG
>NZ_JBFUCA010000582.1:0-2472 GCF_056405475.1 Polaromonas sp. P1_G4 | reverse complement strand
GTAATTGTCAAGGTTCGTGCTATTCGGCGCGGTGCGAACGTGCCCCTCAACATAGGTGCCGTTCTTAGTGACGTGCGGTTGAACGTAGGTTTGAGCAAAGGCAGTGCCCACTGCAATGGTGGCCACGATAAAAACAATAGCTGATTTCATGTTGTCCCCTTAGAAGTCCCACGGGCCGCGTGGGCGCGGTATCCAACACCAAGCTATTCAGTCGGGGCCCTTTGAGGCGCCGGCGATCCCGAACCAATGCCAACAGGAGCGACCCAGGGTGTTCCCACGGGCGCAGCGTCATTCTTGAGCGAACGTATGGCATCTAGTAATGCTGCTGCATCTTTGATACTCCTAGCTCGGTCGGCGCTGATCTGCAAGCATCGCGAAAACACGTACGGAATGACCGCCAGAGCAATTGCCAGCGCCGCGGCAGCAGCCTCTTGTGGAGCGCTCTGCGCACCACTAAAGCCAAAGATCAAGACAAGAAGCCCGAAGCAGGCACTGATTAAAGTAATGATGTAGCTAATCTGAACCATGGATTCCTCGCTTCGTTGACTTCAACAGCCGGTGTAGTTCTTCCGGCCGCTCTTGGTAATCGTGTACGTCCCACCGCGCGGGCCGACATAGCAGGTAGGTCCACCGCCCTTCGCTGAGGCTACTGGAGCTGCGGCCGGAGCCGTCGGAGCCGCCGCAGCCGTTTTCTTGCCACCGTGACAGTGATGGCCACCGGTCTTGCGGTTCGTGTGGCAGCCCTGCGCATCCGTACCACCCGGGTGAGCGATAGCCAACTCGCATGCCAGTAGCAGCGCGGGGACACAGAACGATTTCATGATGTTCCTTCAGCCCCGTGGCCTAGCCGACCTACTTGCTTATGTTGGGATATCCCTTGCCACCTTTTCCGTCATAAATATGTATCTCCGTCTTTGAGGGTGGAGGTACTTTCTTTGCCGCTTCCGCTGCCCTTTGAGCTGCGACCGCCTGGTCGTTGGCCGCTTTGGCTTTTGCCGCCTTTGCCCAGGCGTCCTCCTGGGCCTCTTTGGTCGTCATTTGGGCATGCGCCAAGGAGACGGTCAAAACCAGAATCATGGTCAGCGCGGTTTTCATGTGGCCTCTTTGGTGTAGTAGAACTTGTAAGAAGCACGTTACATGAGGGAATCAGACTTCACCTCCTCTAAGTGGGGGAGGCAATGCCGCGAAACCGTGGCCCGTCATACAGCCCATGTAGCCCATCCGGTACAAAGCGCCCAGAATGGCGTTGTTACTCACCGGCTTCTCTGGGTCCTGCTCACCGGGCCAGGCCGCGTAACGCCTATATGTCGCCAATACCACTTGAGCCGGCTTGGAAAGCTGCAGGATATGCGGCGTTCGTACCTTCATGCACGCAGCCAGAATGCACCACTCTGTCAAAGACCAATCTGGACGACCAGAAACAAAAAAGCCCCGATTTACGGGGCTTTCAGGGCATTTCTCAGATCAATCTGGATTTCTCTGGATGCAATTTTGGCGGAGAGGGTGGGATTCGAACCCACGGTACCTTGCGGTACGCCTGATTTCGAGTCAGGTACATTCGGCCACTCTGCCACCTCTCCAGTGTGGACTGGCGATTCTAGCAGGCTTGAAAAGGGCCCCCACGGTCGCTCACTTCGTGTAGCTTCCTGCCCCCCCGAGGGGGCCGCCCGCCTGCGGCCTGGCAAAGCCAGTTCCGCGGCTCGGACTGTGCTGAAGATTTATTTCCCCGCCGCCGGGGCCAGCACCTTGATGCCGCCCATGTACGGTTGCAGCACTTCCGGCACGGTGACGCTGCCGTCGGCGAGCTGGTAATTTTCCAACACGGCGACCAGGGTGCGGCCTACGGCCAGGCCGGAGCCATTGAGGGTGTGCACAAACTCGTTCTTGCCTTGCGCGTTCTTGAAGCGGGCCTGCAGGCGGCGGGCCTGGAAGGCTTCGCAGTTGGAGACCGAGCTGATTTCGCGGTAGGTGTTTTGCGCGGGCAGCCACACTTCCAGGTCGTAGGTCTTGGCGGCGCCGAAGCCCATGTCGCCGGTGCACAGCAGCATGACGCGGTACGGCAGGCCGAGCTTTTGCAAAATGGCTTCGGCGTGGCCCGTCATGGCTTCCAGCGCTTCGTAGCTTTTGTCGGGGTGCGTGATCYGCACCATCTCGACCTTGTCGAACTGATGCTGGCGGATCATGCCTCGGGTGTCGCGGCCGTAGCTGCCGGCTTCTGAGCGAAAGCACGGCGTATGGGCGGTGTACTGAAGCGGCAAGTCAGCCTCGGCGACGATTTCATCGCGCACGAAGTTGGTCAGCGGCACCTCCGACGTGGGGATCAGGTACAGCGCAGTGCTTTCGGCTTCGGCTGCACCCTCTTGCCCGCCCTTTTTGGCGGCAAACAAATCTTCTTCAAACTTGGGCAACTGGCCGGTGCCGCGCAGTGAATCGCCATTGACGATGTAGGGCGTGTAGCACTCGGTGTAACCG
>NZ_JBFUCA010000581.1:0-2486 GCF_056405475.1 Polaromonas sp. P1_G4 | reverse complement strand
GGCCTCCTTGTTGGCGAGCAGCAAGCGCTTGCCCACCTTTGCGGCCGCCATGCACGGACCCAACCCGGCAGCGCCCACAATAGCGGCCATCACGGTATCCACCAACTCGTGCGACGCTATCATTTCGAGAGCATCTTGCGCCCATAGAACCTGCACCGGTAGCTGATTTGTCTTGATCTTCTCGGCCAGCAAACGGGCATGCGGCTCACTGGCCATAACCGCGTATTGGGGTTTGAACTGGGCGCACTGCGCCAGCATCAAGTCCGTTTGGGTTGCCGCGCTGAGGGCAAACACCTCAAAGCGCTCAGGATGGCGGGCGATGACATCAAGCGTGTTGACACCAATGGACCCCGTGGAGCCCAAAACGGTCACACGCTGCTTTTCAAAGGACATACGGGAGCAAAGCCTAAAGGGTAACCAGCATCATCGCCAGGGGCAGCGTGGGCAATAGCGCGTCGACCCGGTCGAGCACGCCGCCGTGGCCCGGCAACAGGCCGCTGGAGTCTTTAACCCCGGCACTGCGCTTGATAAGAGACTCGACCAGATCGCCAACCACACTCATGGCGGCCAGGAAAATAACCGCCAGCAGCATGACGGCCATGCCGTGATGATCAGCCAGCCGGCTGTAAAGCGTGGCGTCAGCCCAGAAGCCACCGCCAATGCCCGCACGGCCCAGCCAGACCCAGGCCAGCGACAGCGCCACCACACCGGCCATGCCGCCCCACACGCCCTCCCAGCTTTTACCAGGACTGATCGAAGGAGCCAGCTTGCCCTTGCTGAACCGGCCTCCCAGGGCACGGCCTGCAAAATAGGCAAAGATATCGGCCACCCAGACCAGCAGCAGAACGGACAGCAAAAAGTCAATGCCCGCCACACGAGCCTGGGCCACAGCCAGCCATGCAACCAACAACGCAGCCAGCCCCCCCGGAAGGCGAATTACTTTGGGTACACGCGGCCAGCCCGCCACACCATTGCGCAACAACCAGCCACCGGCAAGCACCCAAGCGGCACCTGCAGCAGCCCAAAGAAGCGGCAGGGGCTTTGCGAGCAGGCCAACGTACCATGCCAGCGCGCACAGCCCGACACAAACGGCGGCGAGCCCCAGTGAGACCCCCTGCCCGAGTGCGTTCAGCCGGCCCCACTCCCAGGCACCCGCAGCAATCAGCAGCAGCGCGACGGCACAAAAGGGCTCTGGCGTCTTGTAGAAAAGGGCTGGCAGCAAAATAGCCAGAAGGACAATCGCTGTGATCACGCGCTGTTTAAGCATCAGGCAGCCTTTGTATTTTCATTGGTACTGCGGCCACTGACCTGGGCGGAGGTCTTGCCGAAGCGTCGTTCGCGAGTCCGAAAGACGGCTATCGCCTCGTCCAGCGCCGCCTCGTCAAATTCAGGCCACAACTTGTCGGAGAAATGCAGCTCTGAATAAGCTGCCTGCCACAGCAAAAAATTACTGATCCGCAACTCACCGCCTGTGCGAATCAGCAGATCCGGGTCCGGCACGTGCGCCAGCGCCATCTCCCTGTCCAGCGACAGCTCGGTAATGGCTTCACCGCGGCTGGCCAATCTGTTGGCAGCCTGGGCAATATCCCAGCGACCACCGTAGTTGAAGCACACATTAAAAACCAGCCGCTGGTTGGTCGAGGTGTCGAGCTCAGCTTGCGCCAGCCCTGCCTGGACTTTCTCGGAAAGCCGCAGGCGGTCTCCGACAAAACGCAGTTGCACGCCGTTGGCATTCAGGCTGGGGACTTCCTTGGAAAGAGAATAGGCAAGCAACTCCATCAGCCCGGACACCTCTTCTGCCGGCCGGTTCCAGTTCTCCGAAGAAAAAGCGAAAACCGTGAGGACGCCGATGCCGCGGTCCAGGCATGCGCGAACGCAGCGGCTGAGCGAATCAACGCCCTGCTTGTGGCCCGCAATGCGGGGTAAAAACCGTTTGGTCGCCCACCGGCCATTGCCATCCATAACGATGGCAACGTGGTGCGGGACTATGGGATGGGTGGTGGCCATGGTGAATCAGGCCAGACGACGAGGCGTCAAACCGCCATGATGTCTTGTTCCTTGCCGGCGACCAGTTTGTCGACTTCGGCAATGAAACGATCCGTGAACTTCTGGATATCGTCCTGCGAACGGCGTTCGTCGTCTTCAGAAGCGAGCTTGTCCTTGACGAGTTTCTTGACGCCATCATTGGCATCGCGGCGCAGGTTGCGAATAGCCACTTTGGCGTGCTCCCCTTCGGCGCGCACGACCTTGGTGAGTTCGCGGCGGCGCTCTTCGGTCATGGCCGGCATGGGCACGCGGATCAGGTCACCCTGCGCGGCCGGATTGAGTCCCAGGTCTGAATCACGGATGGCCTTTTCGATCTTGGCGCCCATGCCTTTTTCCCAGGGCGAGACGCTGATGGTGCGGGCGTCGAGCAGCGACACATTGGCCACCTGGCTGATCGGCACCATGGAGCCGTAATAGTCAACATGCACGGTATCAAGCAA
>NZ_JBFUCA010000580.1:0-2489 GCF_056405475.1 Polaromonas sp. P1_G4 | reverse complement strand
CCCTGGAACCGGTGCTTTTCCAGCAGGGCCAGGGAGACGAATTCCAGCGCCTTGCTGTGCGTCGACTCCAGCACGACAGGCGGCGCAAAGCCGGCCTCCAGCGCTTCGCGCCAGCGGTTGGCACACAGGCACCAGCGGTCATTCGGCTGAAGGCCCGCAAAGCGGTACGCAGGCTGCGGCGTGGAAAGATCGTTGCCGCGGCTGGCGGAAAAAGCCAGAAATTCACGCGTGACGCGAACGCATACCAGGTGGGACCCCGCATCCGACGCATCCGTGTTGCAGCAACCGTCACGAAAGTAGCCGGTCAGCGGATCATAGGAGCAGGGCACCAAATCCGTGCCCAGTACATTTTTTGCGCTCATGGGTGCGTTCACGTGCTGTCGGCAAAAAAGCCCGTCGTCACACCTTGTTGGCTTGCACCATCTTCATGGCCGAGCTGATGAGGGCGGTGACTTCCGTCATGTTGCTGGGTACCACCAACGTGGTTTTGGCGTCCCTGGCTACCTTGGAATAGGCGTCAACCGCCTGTTCGGCCACCTTGAGCTGAACGGCCTGTTCGCCGCCGGGCTGGCGGATTGCGGCCGCGACCATTTCGATGGCTTTTGCATTGGCGTCGGCAACGGCCATGATGGCGGCGGCTTCACCTTGGGCGTTGTTGATGGCAGCCAGTTTTTCGCCTTCCGAGCGGGCAATGAAGGCTTCACGTTCGCCGGTGGCGATATTGATCTGCTCCTGGCGGCGGCCTTCGGAAGCAGCGATCAGAGCCCGCTTCTCACGCTCTGCCGTAATTTGCGACTGCATGGCATGCAGAATCTCTTTGGGGGGCGTCAAGTCCTTGATTTCGTAGCGCAGGACTTTCACACCCCAGTTCAGGGCGGCCTCGTCAATGGCGGCAACAACCTGCGCATTGATGATGTCGCGTTCTTCAAAGGTCTTGTCGAGTTCGAGCTTGCCGATCACGGAACGCAGGGAGGTCTGCGCCAGTTGCGTGACAGCCACGATGTAGTTGGATGAGCCGTAGCTGGCCCGCATCGGGTCCGTGACCTGGAAATACAGGATGCCGTCGACCTGCAGCTGCGTGTTGTCGCGGGTAATGCAAACCTGGCTGGGAACGTCAAGCGGGATTTCCTTCAGGCTGTGCTTGTAGGCGACGCGGTCAATAAAGGGAACCAGGAAGTTGAGGCCCGGCGTCAGGCTTGCGTGATATTTACCCATACGTTCGATGACCCAGGCATTTTGCTGGGGAACGAATTTGACGGCGCGGATGACGAAGATGACCGCGACGATGAGAATAATGAGTGCTACATAAGATGACATGGTGATTCCCTCAGATTTTTTCTACGACCAATTTGCTGCCAATAACTTCCCGAATACGGTGGGCGCCCGCCGAAGGCGTGCCATCAACCGCCTGAACAACCGCCCATTGCGCGCCGCGGTAGCGTACGAGCGCCGTGCCGTCCGCTTGCCAGTCATCGACCTGTACCGTTTCACCAATATCCATGTTGACGTCCGGATTGGTTCCTGCCGATAACGCCTTGGGCCCCCGACCCCGAATGAAATGGGTAACGCCCACGGTGGCCGAGCCGACAACGGCCGCCGTAACGAGTTGCAGGGCCGTCGAGGCGCCCAAATGAGCGGCAATTGCAGCGGCTGCCAAGCCTACCGCGATCATCAGCAGGTAAAAAGTTCCGGTTACCAGCTCCACCGCGACTGCCGTACCTGCCAGCAGCCACCAGATAGTCGATTCACTCATGCATCCTCCTTTTGTCGGTCATCCGCTACATTTTGGGGCAATTAGACCCCAAGGCAAGCGTAGCGCAACAATATGTCCTTACACTTCGCTGCTTGGAAAAAGCTTCCTCTCACCGCCCGGGCTCAACCTGTCTATGCCCTTTGAGCGTTTCCCATGCCCTCCGACAGGTTCAGGGCGACCATGAACTCCAGCCCAAGCCATGAAATTCCGCTTTCCCATCGTCATCATCGACGAAGACTTCCGCTCCGAGAACACCTCCGGTCTGGGCATCCGTGCGCTGGCGCAAGCCATTGAAACCGAGGGCTTCGAAGTCCTGGGGGTGACCAGTTACGGCGACCTCTCGCAGTTCGCCCAGCAGCAAAGCCGGGCCAGCGCCTTCATTTTGTCGATTGACGACGAGGAGTTTTCGCCAGGCCCCGACCTCGACCCGGCCGTGCTCAACCTGCGCACCTTTATCGAGGAAGTACGCCGCAAGAACCTGGATGTGCCGATTTACGTCTATGGCGAGACCAAGACCTCGCGCCACATCCCCAACGACATCCTGCGTGAACTGCACGGCTTCATCCACATGTTYGAGGACACGCCCGAGTTCGTGGCGCGCCACATCCTGCGGGAGGCCAAGAGCTACCTGGAAGGCGTGCAGCCGCCGTTTTTCAAGGCACTGCTCGACTATGCCGAAGACGGTTCCTATTCCTGGCACTGCCCGGGCCAYTCGGGCGGCGTTGCTTTCCTGAAA
>NZ_JBFUCA010000579.1:0-2492 GCF_056405475.1 Polaromonas sp. P1_G4 | reverse complement strand
CCTCGTCCGTGATGACACCCACGCCCTGCTCATACTTTGCAATCGCGTGGTTATCCTCGTCGTAGCGCGCAAAGAGCTCGGCAAAGTGTGGGTCAGACACCTTGAGGCTGCGCATCTTCTGCAGGTATTCCGGAAATTCATGTGCAATGTCGTGGTTCAGAAGGTCCATAAAAGCTCCTTTGTTGGTGTCACGTCATCAGGAAACGGCGGCTCAGTCGCGCACCACCAGCACAGGCAGGTGTGCATGGGAAAGCACCTGGGCGGTGACGCTACCCAGTACCAGTTTTTCAAGCCCGCGGCGGCCATGCGAGCCCATCACGATCAGGTCGGCATTGATCGCCTCGGCGGTGTCCAGAATGCCGCGATAGATGGCATGGCCTTCCACCACCGATCCGGTGGCGGTGATACCCGCCTCCTTGAAAGCTTGCTCGGCTGCGGTGATGGCCTCATTGGCTTCGGCCGTGGCAGCGCTCAGGTATTCGGCCTGCCCATAGGCAAAGTCGGCGCCCACCCCGGTAAAAGCATAGGGGTCTATGACGTAAACGACGGTCACCTCGCTCTTGAACGCCTGGGCCACTGCCAGTGCATTGCCGATCGCCTTGCGCGAGGTGGAAGAGCCGTCTACAGGAACCAGAATGTGCTTGTACATGATGGAATCTCCTTGAGCCAGGAATGGATTCTGCGGCCGGCGCCCTTCGCGGGTCAATGCCGGCCAGAGCAGGGCCGCTACGGGCCCGCCATGCATCAGTTATAGGGTATTGGGTGACAGGCCGCCGTCAGACAAGGCGCCGAAACCGCAGCGCCTGCGCTGCGCGGGCGTCACTACCCCCCAGCATTCATTCAGGTTTGATATTGGCCGATTTGGCCAGTTGCGCATAACGCGCCAGGTCCACCTTGATCAGCCTGGCAAGCGCGGCACCGTCGCCGCTCAGGGGCTCCACGCCTGCTCCTGAAAGGTTTTCCCTCACGGCGGCTTCGGCCAATACTTTTTGAACGTCCGCATAAATTTTGGCAACCACCTCGGGCGGCATTTTGGCCGGGCCCATCAGCGCATACCAGATGGAAAAGTCCAGCGGCTTCAGGCCCTGCTCTTCAAAGGTCGGCACCTGGGGCATCAGGTCATAGCGCGTAGCGGTCGACACGCCAATGCCGTTGAGCTTGCCGGTCTTGATGTGCGGCGCAGCAAGGTTGGCGCTGAGGATGGCCAATTGCACCTGGCCGCCCACCACGTCGGTCAGCGCAGGGGCACAGCCCTTGTAGCCGACATTGGTAGCACTGACACCAGACTTTTGCTTGACCAGTTCCATCACGAAATGCTGCGGTGTGCCGACGCCACAGGAGCCGTAGCTCAGCGCTGCCGGGTTGGCTTTGGAATAGGTGACCAGTTCCTGAATCGTCTTGATGTTGGTGCTTTGATGAGACACCAGCGCGATCGGCGTGAGGCCCAGCAGCATGATGGGTGTCAGGTCTTTTTCGGGGTCGTAGTTGAGCTTGCCGTTCACGGCCGGGTTGACCACCATGGTGCTGTTTTGCAGCAGCAGCGTGTAGCCGTCTGCCGGCGCCTTGACCACGGCTTCCGTGCCGATATTGCCGGAGGCACCCGCACGGTTGTCGACCGCTATGCCCTGCCCCCACAGGGTCTGCAGGCGTGCGCCGATCTGGCGCGCCAGGATGTCGGAGCCGCCGCCGGTGCCATAAGGAACAATGATGCGCACGGGGCGTGATGGATAGGCTTGCGCCAGCGCCTGCGTTGCTGTCATGCAGGTCAGTGACATCAAGGTGACCAGGGCCAGGAGCTTTGGAAATTTCATGATTCGCCTCTTTCCTCTTTCGTTTGTACGGGCTGTTTATTCAATAGCGCCGATACTGCGGCTCCACAATTCCCACGGCCGCATGACCTGGCCCTCATTCGTCGCCATGGCCAGGTCCGCTTCTTCGGGCGTCAGGAATTCGATGGGGCCCAGGGCCGATGCCGTGAGCTGCAGTCTGGCATTTTCTTCGGCATAGACCGCCCGGTAAACCGCGCGCTCCAGCGAAGGCGCCACTACGGTCGAACCGTGGCCGCGCATCAGCACGCAGGTGTGCTGGCCCAGTGCCCTGGCGAGGTCTTTGCCCAGGCCCATGTCGCGGATCAGCAGGTCGGTGTTGCCGTTGGACTCGCGAATTTCATACAGCGTCGAGCCGCTGCCCAAAAAACCGCTCATGTGGAAGATGGGGCGCAGGCGCTGGCCGGTCACGCCGAAAGGAATCACGCTAGGGGAATGGCTGTGCACCACCGCCATCACGTCGGGCCGCGCGCGATAGATTTCGCCGTGGATAAAGCGCTCCAGGTAAGAACGCAGCGTGGACTCACCCACCAGGTCGCCATTGAGGTCGTAGGTCAGGATGTCGGCTTTTTTGACCAGCCCGGGCGCACGGTTGCAGGACAGCAGGAAATGCCCGGACGACTTGTCGTGGCGCACGCTCACATGGCCAAAGCCATCTACCACCCC
>NZ_JBFUCA010000578.1:0-2494 GCF_056405475.1 Polaromonas sp. P1_G4 | reverse complement strand
GGTCGCCGTCGAGCGAGGCATTGAACTCGGGGTATTTCTTCAGGGCCGCAACGCTGGCCTTGATCAGAAAAGCCAGCATGGTGACTTTCAGCCCGGCTTTTTCGTTTTCCTTGTTGGTCGAAACGCGGAAGGCTTCCAGTTCGGTGATGTCGGCATCGTCATGGTTGGTGACGTGCGGAATCATCACGTAGTTGCGCAGCAGGTTGGCACCGCTGATCTTCTTGATGCGCGACATGTCCTTGCGCTCGACCGGGCCGAACTTGGTGAAGTCAACTTTTGGCCATGGCAGCAAATCGAGCCCTGCGCCGCCGCCCGAAGATGCGGGTGCTTTGGCGGCCTGCGCCTGGGTGCGAACGCTGCCGTCCATCACCGACTTGGTGAAGGCCTGGATGTCGTCTTGCGTGATGCGGCCTTTGGGGCCGCTGCCTTTGACTTCTGCCAGTGGCACGCCGAGTTCGCGCGCGAACTTGCGCACCGAGGGCGATGCATGCGGCAGGTTGCCCTGAGGCGCAGTGGTGGGGTTATGGGCCGGCTGGCTCGCGGGAGCAGATGAGGTTGCCGGTGCAGGGGCAGCAGCAGATGCCGCGGCAGGCACCGCAGCGGGGGCCGGTGCGGGCGCAGGCGATGCGCTCACAGCCGCAGAACCTTCCAGGATGGCCAGCAGGTCGCCGATGTTGACAACGTCGCCCATCTTGACCTTGAGCTCCTTGAGCACACCTGCGGCGGACGACGGGATTTCCATCGAGGCTTTGTCGGACTCGACGGTGATCAGCGACTGCTCAGCCTTGATGGTGTCGCCGGGTTTGACCAGGACTTCAATGACGGACACGTCCTTGAAGTCGCCGATGTCGGGCACACGGACTTCCACCGGACCGGAGGCTGCCGGGGCCGCTGCGGGTGCAGGCGCCGACGCTGCTACAGATTTGCTAGCTGCTTGCGCTGGCGCAGCGGGCGCTGCAGCCGGTTTTTCTGTTGAAGCCGGGGCGGCTTCGGCGCCGGACACTTCCAGCGTCAGGACCACGGAGCCCTGCTTGACCTTGTCGTCGAGCTTGACCTTGAGCTCCTTCACCACACCCGCGTGGCTGGAGGGGATTTCCATGGAGGCCTTGTCGGACTCCACGGTGATGAGCGACTGCTCGGCCTTCACGGTATCGCCGGGCTTGACCATCAGCTCAATCACCGTCACTTCGTCGAAATCCCCGATATCAGGAACTTGAATGTCTACCACTGCCATATTCTTGTCTCCGGTTGCTACAGGTGCTACGTCAGGGTTTTAACTCAAGCGTAAAGCGGATTGATCTTGTCGGCGTTGATGCCGTACTTTTTGATGGCCTCGGCAACCTTGGCCGCTGGGATGGTGCCCTCTTCGCTGAGCGCCTTGAGCGCCGCCACGACGATGTAGTGGCGGTTGATCTCGAAGTGCTCACGCAGCTTGCTGCGGAAGTCGCTGCGGCCAAAACCGTCGGTGCCCAGCACCTTGTAGGTACGGCCCTTGGGTACGAAGGAGCGAATCTGCTCGGCATAGGCCTTCATGTAGTCTGTGGATGCAACCACCGGGCCGGTGTGCTTCTCAAGCTGTTGGCTGACAAACGGCACGCGCTGTTTGTCGGTCGGGTGCAGCAGGTTCCAGCGTTCGCAGTCCTGGCCGTCACGGGCCAGTTCGTTGAAGCTCGGGCAGCTCCACACGTTGGCGGCAACGCCCCACTCTTTTTCAAGCAGCTCTTGCGCGGCAATGGATTCACGCAGGATGGTGCCGGAGCCGAGCAGCTGCACGCGCGGCGTGAGCTTGGCCCCCTCTTTGCAGAGGTACATGCCCTTGATGATCTGCTCTTCGGTGCCGGGCTTGAGGCCGGGCATGGCGTAGTTTTCGTTCAGCAGCGTGAGGTAGAAGTACACGTTGTCCTGCTTCTCGACCATGCGCTTGAGGCCATGGTGCAGGATGACGCCGACTTCATGGGCAAAGGTCGGGTCGTAGCTGATGCAGTTGGGAATGGTGCCGGCCAGGATGTGGCTGTGGCCGTCTTCGTGCTGCAGGCCTTCGCCGTTCAGCGTGGTGCGGCCCGAAGTGCCGCCCAGCAGGAAACCGCGCGCCTGCATGTCGCCGGCCGCCCAGGCCAGGTCGCCGACACGCTGGAAGCCGAACATCGAGTAGTACACGTAGAACGGGATCATGATCCGGTTGTTGGTGCTGTACGAGGTGGCGGCTGCGATCCAGCTGCTCATGCCACCAGCTTCGTTGATGCCCTCTTGCAGGATCTGGCCCTGCTTGTCTTCCTTGTAGTACATCACCTGGTCTTTGTCGACCGGCGTGTATTGCTGGCCGTCAGGGTTGTAGATGCCGATCTGGCGGAACAGGCCTTCCATGCCGAAGGTGCGGGCTTCATCGACCAGGATGGGCACTACGCGCGGGCCCAGGGCCTGGTCGCGCAGCAGTTGCGTGAGAAAGCGCACATACGCCTGCGTGGTCGAGATTTCGCGGCCTTCGGCCGTGGGC
>NZ_JBFUCA010000577.1:0-2496 GCF_056405475.1 Polaromonas sp. P1_G4 | reverse complement strand
TCCCGCAACTCACCAATGTCGCGTTTGTATCGGCCGCACCCGCTCCCAGACAAGCACGTCAGATGACGCGCGCCCAGCGCGAACGCGCGCTCGATTCCCTGACGAAATGAGCACGAGTGGCTTGACGCCAGGCGGCTCGAATCTGCAGTGGAGCGATCCGCGGAACCAATTCTGTAAAGTGCGCGGCGAAACGCAAAAAACTTCGCCGCATTAAGGGTGCTTAGGCCCAAGTCAGTATTCCTAAGCAAACCCTCCCCTAATTGGAGGGTTTTTTACGCCTGAGCGATTCAGGAGAATTGGAGG
Organism: Polaromonas sp. P1_G4; assembly: GCF_056405475.1. Lineage (NCBI taxonomy): Bacteria > Pseudomonadati > Pseudomonadota > Betaproteobacteria > Burkholderiales > Comamonadaceae > Polaromonas > Polaromonas sp. P1_G4. The sequence continues at coordinate 2,193 of NZ_JBFUCA010000577.1, read as the reverse complement.
AGGGCAGCGTAATCAAGTCTAATAGCTACCCACAGATTTTTCCTATCCTGCCAAGTCGTGCGAAGGTTGAATTAACCGCATCTCTCCTGTCGCTAGCCGAGAAGGCCTAGGGCTCAACGTGAAAATTACACTCCCCAAAATTATTATTGTTTCAGTTCTGCTTATAGGCGGCTTTTTTGCAATTAGAACCGTTGGCGGAATACAGGTCGCAAGGTCAATGACCAAGTGCATGAAAACTATGTCTGAATCCAAGCCAAAACCAAATTTCAAAAATGAAAACGAAGCGCGGGCCTATGTAGATGAATTGATTGATTGCATGGACAAAAATAATGGTTTTTTCGCTCGTCTTATCTTTAATAAGGAGGAAGAAAAGCGCAACGTAACATTTTCTCCGTGAGGGCCGAAATGGGTGGAGTCAAACGAGATGAGCCTACCGAGAAAATGATTGGGTGGCGTTACGTCGCGTGGTGTGGATTTATAGGCTTCGCACCATGCGGTAGCGGGATTTTCCTGGCTCGTCATGCTGACGTTTCCACTGGGCGCTATCTAATTGATTTTGACCGAGCAACCAGTCGGTGGACCGCCGCTCAGTAGATCTAGGACGGCTTTAGTCGAAGCTCCGCGCCGACCACATTCACAATATCTTCTATGCATTGGTTACTGTTGCTGATACTAGTCGCATTAATCGGGTTGGGCGCACGTTGGCTTTTGCGCGATCGGTCGCCTGATGAAATGCGGGCGGCAAAAGCAAAACTTGACGCTATCCGAAAGAAGCACGAGTAGAGTCTGCTTTAGGCCCACCGCAGACATCCAAAACCACTCTGAAATTCCACGATGTATATTATGTTAAATAATAAAAAGCGGCGCCTGCGACTAGGCTCGCCCTTTGATGGATTCTTGGGTGCCGGTCACTCCGAGGTCAGCTGTCAAGCCTATGAAATTGAGCCTGCACGTGAAATTGTCGACGCCCCAGGCAGTGCACCAGCAGATCCATGCAGTCCATAAGGTATGGCTCATGAAATGCGCGCCGCGCAGCTGCTGCGCGAATCCTAGAACCACGCCGGCGGTGATCGCACCGACAAGCCATTTTTTCGCAGCAATTTTGTCGCTGCCGCTAAAAACGAAGTAACCACCTAAGAAGGCAAACCCGGATGACGCATGCCCTGCGGGGAAGCACCCTCCACTACCACCGTCGTGCTGAAAAAGGTGGGCCCAATGTGAGGCGTAATGCGCCACGCCGCCGAAATCGGATAAGGCGTAAGGGCAGCTGGTGGTGCTCATCAACTTCAACGAGCTGACCGTCATAACTGCCAGCAAAGTCGTGGAGGCGAACTGCAGGCGCTTAGTGAATTCAAGCCGCTTGAGGCCACCAAGTGGAAACCACACCCCCAGGCACAGCAGTAAAGCGAGGCACCAGGCCACCCGTCGAGCGCCGTCGTGCAAGATAACGGTGAGGAACCAGTTATCTTGCAAAGGAAAACCGGCAAGGCCGCCGAACCAGTGCGCCATCGGCAGATCGAGCCCCGATGCGTCCCACGCCAGAAAAATGACGGCCGAGGCAACCGTGATCGCCGCAAACCGTTTTTGGGAAGAATTTTGCATGGCGTGGAGCTTCGGTGTCTTGTCTTAAATCCTCCTTAACGATTTGGTGACGCTGCGAATTTTGACAAAAGCCCAGGAAAAGGTCGCCCAATACTTAACGCATTCTTAAGGCGGCGTTAAAGCCCTGTGCGCAGGTGCAGACCGGCTACATGCCTTTGTTTTCCACGCGGGTCCGGCGGACAATGCTGCATGCGCGTATTAGTTGTCGAGGATGATGAAGGCATTGCCAAAGGGCTTGAAAGTCATCTGAAGCAGTTGGGCTGGGCTATCGATATCGCTAGCGGTGTTGAATCGGCTTGGACCGCGCTAAAGGTCGAACCCTTTGATCTGGTTCTGCTCGATCTCGGCCTTGAGGATGGCGACGGCTCGGAAGTGCTTAAGCGTCTACGCTTGGCTCCCGCAGGCTCCCTTCCCGATGCCGGCACGCCAACGCTGATCATGACCGCGCGTGACCAGGTTGCCGCACGGATCGAGTGCCTGGATATGGGAGCCGACGATTACGTGACGAAGCCCTTTAATCCCGATGAATTGGCCGCGCGCATGCGCGCGCTTCGGCGAAGGGCTGTCGGACGCGCCCAAGCTACGATAACG
>NZ_JBFUCA010000576.1:0-2496 GCF_056405475.1 Polaromonas sp. P1_G4 | reverse complement strand
ATCCGGCGCTGCACCACGTCAGCGGTCACTTCGCGGCGGGTTCGCTGACCGCTGTGGTCGGCCCCCACGGCGCCGGCAAAAGCACGCTGTGCAAAAGCATCATGGGGTTGCTGCCCCGCTCGGGCGGCCAGGTCACCACGGCAACGCCACGCACGCGCATCGCCTACCTGCCGCAACAGGCTGAGCTGGACCGCAGCTTTCCGATGGACGTGTGCGATGCCGTGCTGCTCGGCTGCTGGCCTTCACAGGGCGCGTGGGGCGGAGTCAGTGAAGCGCAGTGGGCGGCTGTCGGCACGGCCTTGCGCACCGTCGGCCTAGAAGGTTTTGAAGCGCGGCCCATTGACACGCTCTCCAGCGGGCAGTTCCAGCGCGTGCTGTTTGCCCGCCTGCTGGTGCAGGACGCCCGCCTGATCCTGCTGGACGAGCCCTTTAACGCAATAGACAGCAAGACCACCGCCGCGCTGCTGGCATTGATTCGCCAGTGGCATGGCCAGGGACGCACCGTGATTGCCGTGCTGCATGACGACGCCCAGGTGCGGGCACATTTTCCGCAAACGCTGCTGCTGGCGCGCGAAGCCGTCGCCTGGGGCCCCACAGCACACGTCATGACAGAAGACAACCTGGCACGCGCCCGCGCGATGGCCGAGGCATGGGACGAAAGCGCCGAAGCCTGCCGCATTGACGACAAGGCACTGGCCGCCCCAACGGCATTGCACGCGCCCGCGCTGCACAAGGCTGCTGCGTGATGGAAGCCGCACTGCACGCCTTTCACGGCGCCTGGGCCGTTTTGTTTGCGCCGTTCGCCGAATACGCCTTCATGCGCCGCGCGCTGGTGGCCACGCTGGCGCTATCGCTCAGCGCCGCACCACTGGGCGTTTTCCTGACCTTGCGGCGCATGAGCCTGCTGGGCGACGCGCTCAGCCACGCCATATTGCCGGGTGTCGCTATCGGTTTCATGCTGTGCGGCCTGTCGCTCACGGCCATGGCCGCAGGCGGCGTACTCGCTGGCATGCTGGTGGCCGCGCTGGCCGGCTTCATCAGCCGCGCCACCACGCTGAAAGAGGACGCCAGCCTGGCTGCCGTTTACCTGGTGGCGCTGGCGCTGGGCGTGACGCTCATTTCCGGCCACGGCACGCAGCTTGACCTGCTGCACATCCTGTTCGGCAGCGCGCTGGGCGTCGACACGCCGGGCCTGCTGCTGGTGGCCGGCGTGGCCAGCATCAGCCTGGTCGCGCTGGCGGCTGCCTACCGCGGCCTGGTGCTCGAAAGTTTTGACCCGGTGTTCCTGGCTGCAACGGGCCGCAGCGCCTCTTTCAAATGGTCCTGGCAGCAAGGCTTTTTGATGCTGGTCGTCATCAACCTCGTGGCCGGCTTCCAGACGCTGGGCACGCTGATGGCCGTCGGCCTGATGATGCTGCCCGCGGTGTCGGCGCGCTTGTGGCACGACACCCTGCCCGCGCAGCTCGCCAACGCCGGCGCGCAGGCCATGGCGGCAGGCTACGCCGGGCTGCTGCTGTCTTACCACTTCGATACACCCTCGGGCCCGACCATCATCGGCTGCGCCGGCGCGCTGTACTTTGCCTCGCTGCTGCTGGCACCCGGCGGCTGGCTGCCGCGCACGTTCGCGCGCACGCACCGCACCGCCTGAAGCTGCGCATCTTTCCTTTCTTTACCAACCCGGAGCCCTTCCATGACTTTCATGAAACACCTGGCGCGCAAACTGCTGACACCCCTGGTCGGAGCCGCACTGCTGGCCACCGCCACCGCCGGCATGGCCGCCGACAAAATCCCTGTGGTCGCCAGCTTCAGCATCCTCGGCGACCTCGTCCGTGTGGTCGGCGGTGACCGCGTCGCCGTCACCACGCTGGTCGGCTCCGACGAAGACGCGCACGTATTCGAACCCAAACCCGTGGATGCCAAAAACCTGTTGCAAAGCAAGCTGCTGGTCAGCAACGGCCTGGGCTTTGAACCGTGGGCGCAAAAACTCGTCAAGTCCGCCGGCTACAAGGGCCAGGCGGTGGTGGCTTCACAAGGCGTGAAGGCACGCACCATGCCCGGTGAAAAAGGCGGGAAAGAAACCGACCCGCACGCCTGGCAGGACCCAACCAACGTCGTGATCTACGTGCGCAATATCGCGGCGGCGCTATCACGGCACGACCCCAGCGGCGCAGCCACCTACAAAGACAACAGCGAAGCCTACGTGAAGGAATTGCAGGCACTCGACACCTGGGCCAAAGAGCAGCTCAGCGCCGTCCCCGCCGCCAAACGCAAGGTCATCACCTCACACGACGCCTTCGGTTATTTCGGCGCGCACTACCAGGTCAGCTTCCTGGCGCCACAAGGAATTTCCACCGAAGCCGAACCCAGCGCCAAAGAAGTCGCCCAACTGATCCGGCAGATCCAGCGCGAAAAGATCAAGGCCGTGTTTTTTGAAAACATGAGCAACCCCAAGCTGCTCGCCCAACTGAGCAAGGACGCGGGTGTGACACCCGGCCC
>NZ_JBFUCA010000575.1:0-2500 GCF_056405475.1 Polaromonas sp. P1_G4 | reverse complement strand
GCGTGGTGGAGTTTTCGGGTGTCCAGAACGGTTACGGCAACGTGGTGTTCGTTCGCCACCGCAACGGCCATGAAACTGTTTATGCCCACCTGAGCAAAATCATGGTGCAGCGCGGCCAGAACGTCAGCCAGGGCCAGACCATCGGTCTCGTCGGCTCCACCGGCTGGGCCACCGGCCCACACCTGCATTTCGAGTTCCGCGTCAACGGCACCCAGCAGGACCCGATGACGATCGCCAAGCAGAGCGAGACCATTCCCGTGTCTACGGCTGCCATGCCGGCATTCAGGGAGCTCTCGGCGGGCGTGAAGACTCAGCTGCAAGCGGCCGCCACCATCACGCAAACCCGCGCTGAGTAACTAGAGCCCCCACGTTCGCTCACTGCGTGTAGCTCTCTGCCCCCCGAGGGGGCGCTGCGCCTGCGGTCTGGCAAAGCCAGTCCCGCGGCCCCTGCTGGTAAAGGCGGGGCTTTCACATTCGCCCACTGCGGCAAAATAGGCCCATGCCTACAACATCCGATCTCTTCATTGGCCTGATGTCAGGCACTTCGCTCGACGGTGCCGATGGCGTGCTGGTCGATCTTTCCGGTGGAAAATTGCGCGTGCTTGCTGCGGCCACCGAATCCTTTGATGGGCTGTTTCGCGCGGAGCTGCTGGCGCTGAATTCGCCCACGGACAACGAACTGCACCGGGCCGCCGTTGCTGCCAATCACATCGCGGCGGCGTATGCCAAAGTCGTCGCTGCGCTGCTTGTCCAGGCTGCTGCACAGGGGATCGTCGCCTCGCAGGTTCGCGCCATTGGCGCGCATGGCCAAACCGTGCGGCAMCAGCCCCAAAGAACATCCCCCGACCCGGCGGGCGCAGGCTACACGCTCCAGCTCAACAACCCGGCTTTGCTGGCAGAGCTCACGGGCATCGACGTGGTGGCTGATCTTCGCAGCCGCGATGTGGCGGCCGGTGGCCAGGGCGCACCTCTGGTGCCGGCATTTCATCAGGGCGTTTTCGGCCAGGCGGACGTCACGGTGTCGGTGCTGAACCTGGGCGGAATTTCCAACCTCAGCGTGCTTCCGCCTGGCGCGTCGTCACCCGTGCTGGGTTTTGACTGCGGACCGGGCAACGCCCTGATGGATGCATGGTGCCTGCAACACACCGGTCAGTCTTATGACGCCAGCGGCGCCTGGGCGGCCACGGGCAAGCTGTTGCCGGACCTGCTGGCCAGCCTGCTTGACGAACCCTACTTTGCGCAACCGATTCCCAAAAGCACCGGCCGCGATCTTTTCAGCATGACCTGGCTGGCCGGCAAGCTCGCGCCCTTTTCCGCGGCGCGGCCACAAGACGTCCAGAACACCCTCGCTGAATTCACGGCAAGCGCCTGCGCGGCGGACGTCAACAGCCATGGAAAAGCCAGCAGCCTGCTGATCGTCTGCGGCGGCGGCGCGTTCAATACCCATCTTCTTGGGCGCCTGCAGGCCGGGTTGCCGCAGCTCAAGGTTGAGACTTCCGGCCAGCATGGTTTGCCACCTTTGCAGGTGGAGGCGGCGGCCTTTGCGTGGCTGGCACAGCAGGCGGTGTTGCGCAGGCCCGGTAATTTGCCAAGCGCGACGGGGGCAAAGGGGTTGCGGGTGCTGGGGGCGGTCTACCCCGCTTAGGCTGGGACGGATAGCGGTCGGTCTTGTTCCGGCGTTGCGCTTTCGTCTGAGGATTGCTGGCCGGGCTACCCCCGGCCAATCGCCCTCAGCAAAGAGCGCAAAGGCCGGAGCAAGAACCGGCCGATAAAAGCCTACCCCGCCAACTGCTTCCGCATCACCTCATGCCGGTGCCGGTAAGTCCCCAGCACCTCTTTGAACTGCTCACGCTGCGCACTGATGCCGGGCAGCTTTACCTTGGTCGTCTTGGCACCCAACAGGCCTTTTTCAGTCAAGGTAACCGTGAGGACATCACCGCCAAAACCGTTTTCATAGCCAAGGTTCTGAATGTCGTCCCACGAAAGTTCATCGGGCTTGCCAGGCAGCTGCAGGCCGCTGTATGTCACACCGACAGAGAGGGTGCCCTTGAGCTGAAACAGCACAGGGGGAAAGTAGCGCAGCACCAGCGCCTGCTCCATGTCATTGTCCGGCCCGTAGCGGTAAGCGAGGGTACGTTCATGGTCGGCGGCAAAACCCTGCTCGTAGGCCGACCACAGTCGTTGCTCAATCTGCGGCGCGGTCTGTATGTCGTCAGCCCAGTTGCGCAATGGTGGATCAGTCACGATGGCGCCGAAAGCGTCGGGCTTGACCAGGTGATGCACATTCTTCATGCGGTCCAGCATGGCCGGGTGCGAGTCAAACGGATGCGGCACGCTGGCTGTTCCCATGGCTTTCACGAATTTGGTAGAGGCGGCGTAGTGTGTCAGGCCCGAGGCCACAAACTGCGCAATGCCGAGTTGCTGGCCGTGCTGCCGGTCGTGCTCGAACAGTTCACGCTCGATTTCCGACCGGTAGCTTGCGTAGGCGGTAATCTTGATC
>NZ_JBFUCA010000574.1:0-2506 GCF_056405475.1 Polaromonas sp. P1_G4 | reverse complement strand
GAATAGCACTGCGGCACAAAAACGACATTTTTGAACCGGTTGCCCGGGCACGCCGGACAACGAGGCCCTTAGCCGAGCAACCGCTCGGGATTTGCATCCAGCTTGGCAAGCGCGTCGCGCGTGGCACGTACCGTGAGCGCCTCCTCTTCCGTAGGCACCAGCAAACCCGACTGCAGGTAGGCCGCGAGCCGACGAGCCTGGATCAGGAAGTTCCGGCCATCGGCAGAAGCAAACAGGTGCAACTGCTTGCGATCACTGCACCAGGCAAACTGCACATGACTGATCTTGCCGTTGTGGTCCAGGCTGAACCATGTACCTACCTGGAGCTCCCGGGCCCATGCGCGCATGGCTTCCGTGGGCTGGCTGCCGCCATCGGCGATCACTTCAATGTCGGTAGCATCGATCCCGATCATGGTGACCAGGCTGTCAGTATCCAGCGGCAGGTCTCCGACGTCCTCGTCGGAAAGATAGTCTTCCAGGTTCATCAGCCGTTTGGCCATGATCTCCACCCGCTCCTGGGAAATGGTGTCGGTTTTGGACATGAATGCATCGGCCAGCGTATCGCTGATGGTCTTCAGGTGCCCGTCCTGGTCAGACACACCCAAGCCCAGCATGGACATGCCCAGGCGCAGCAGCTGCAGCAATTTCGGCAGGTCTGCAATCACGCGGGCGCGATCATTGCGGTTCGGTTTGGCGCTCGCGGCCCACACCAGATCAGCGGCAGCCCGCTTGAGCGTGATGGTTTCCTCGTGCTGCGGCCCGTTCTTCATCGCGGCGATTGCCAATACCTCGGCCCATACCTTGAAGAGGAATTCGCGGATCTCGTCTCGAACCGGCATGTCATTGAGCATGTTCCGCATCTCAATGGTGTACTGGATCGTCATGGTCTCTTTTTGTTCGACCTGTTGCGCGACGCTCACAACACGGGCGGCGCTGCCATGCTCGGAAAGGAATTTGGATAAAAACTTTTCGAACTCGTCGTAAACCAGCTGAAACACCCGACGCCCTGTTTCGGGATACTGCTCTATCACTTGCACAATGCGCTTGACTTCAGATTCCATGGCGCCGCCGGCCACCGTGACGTCAAAGCCCAATACGCAGGAACCCATGCGGTCGATCAACCGGCGTGCAGGATGCTGCAGCGACTCAAAGAACTCTGGCTCGGAAATCGCCACACGCAATACCGGCATCTGCAAACGGGCAAACCAGACCCGGATCACAGGCGGAATGCGGTCTTCGGCAAGAATGCTCTGGAACATCAGGGCCACGATTTCAATCGTCGCCTTCTCGGATGAGGTGGACGCCGCCTGCTTGAGGGTATTGGTTCGTTCCCGCAAGGCAGTTGCAGCATTGTCGACATGCACCTGGCCATAGATCTGCCCTTGCGCATCTGCGAGCAAGGTACGCTCTGCACCGGTTTCTTCCTGCTTCTGCACGCTCACCATGGCCTGCGCGAGCTGAGGCGACGCCTGTGTGGGGTGGGTATCGTCGAAGCCTGCGACCTGGTTCGACAGCAAACGCTTGAGGTGCCCCATCACACCCTGGGCCCTCATGCGTGCCCTGGCGAGCGGCGTCGTCGCCGTTTGCATGCGGGTTTCATCGTAGACTGCGCCGCCTTGCCTGGATACGCCTGGCTGCGACCCTGCTCCTTCGGACGCCGTACCTGGAGAAGCTGCACCCTGACGGCCGCCAAAGGCTGAAGATCGCCCGCCACCCACACCCTGAACCCGGCTATCAGGCCCATCGCCCTGGCCTCCGCCAAAACCACGTGCGCCACCGCCTTCAGACCCGCCGGTCCTGGAGCCGGTTTCGCTGCCGAATTTGCCGCGTTCCTTCTCAGAAGTGGAGGCTTTCCTGGCAGACGCTCCGGCATCCGCAGCGGAGGGAGTGCGTTTGACCAGCGGCCGTAAGTCGATTTCCGCCATCACCCCCTGCTGCACCAAAAACTCGTTGGTGGCATGGTAAGTCTCCAGCAGGTGTGTGCCCATGTCCTTCTGGATGACATCCTGGACAACGAGCCAGACATCCCGTGGCAGCGATGCAAGACTCCATTGCTCAACCATGTGCTGGGCAAGCACCTCGGGGCGAAGAATGTCCTGCTTGTGCAATTCCGTGACGGCCTCCAGGTTTTGGATGCGCAACCGGAGGTCGTTCAACTCCCAGCTTGCGAAGTCCAGCAACCGAAGCGCGAGCCGCGAAGCAAGGATTTTGTCCTCCATCACGTCGTTACCCATCAATTCAAATTTGCCGCTGTCGGCAAACCTCGAGGGCGAGTTTGGCGCAGGAATCGTCTGGGCAGTGGTCCATGCGGCGGTTGTGCCACGGACCCAGGTGGCACCACTTTTCTGGAAAGCCATCCAGGCATCACGCCGGTCCTGCATTTCCCGGACACTGCCGGGCTGATCAACTGCGGCAGTGAGCCTGTCTTGAATGGTTTTCGCCAGTGCAGGCAGTACGCGTACAGCACGCTCCGCAAACAGCGCACGTGCCTGCTCGACCAGAACCC
>NZ_JBFUCA010000573.1:0-2513 GCF_056405475.1 Polaromonas sp. P1_G4 | reverse complement strand
GCGTGTGCATGAAAAACCAGGCATCTTCCACATCGCGCACGCCGTCGCTGGCATTGAGCAGCTCGCTCAGGGATTTTTCGTAGCGGTCAAACAGCGAGTTGATGAGCTCGTCTTTGGCCGGGTAGTGGTAGTACAGGTTGCCGGGGCTGATGCTGAGCTCGGCGGAGATCAGCGTGGTCGACACATTGGGCTCGCCAAAGCGGTTGAACAGGTCCAGGGTGACCTCCAGGATCCGTTCTGCTGTACGGCGCGGCGCTTTTTTCGCCATAAGTTGTCTACCTCGTGTTGTTCTTTACTCTAACCCAGCGTTTCCCCGGGCGACACTAGGGAAGTCCATCAATCCGCACGGCGGTTTGCAACAAGGTGAACGGGATGGCACGCACCTTTGGCAAACCTTTGGGTTAAGCCCGGGCCGACGCGGGCAGCTTGTGCGCGGCGGGCCGCAGCGCGTGGCTCAGATCTTCCATCACGTCTTCGAGCGAAGCAATGGCGCGGCCCACGCGCGTGGCTGCAGGCCTTTCAGTCACCAGGTGGCGCCTGGGGTCTTCCAGAACGTCCAGGTTCAGCGACACACCGTGCCGCGCCAGCGTGGCAGACAGCGTGGTCTTGCGCGAGCGCAGCATCTGACGGGTGTTCTGGTAGGCGTGCTCGGCCAGCTCGCGGCGTTGCCGGTAACTGAAGGTATTGGCCAGGAACATCTCGGTGTCGCGGGCGTCAGGCTCCAGCAGCACGATGTCGGTGCCGGGATAGGCATGCGCGTAGTGCTTCATGCCGAGCTCCAGCCGCGAGTGGATCATCGAGCGGAAGGTCTGGCTCATCACGGCGGGCAGGCCGCCTTGCACGATGCGCGGAATGGCCTGCTTTTCGGCCGGCAGGCCCCGGCGCATGACGCGCTGGTTCATGGCCAGCGCGGGTGCGCGGGTGGCGTTGAAGGGCACCAGCGGGTTCAGGCAAAACATCAGGTCAACGCCATCGTCCAGCGCCACGCCGGCGTGCATGGTCTTTTTCAGCGCGCCGTCCACGTAGTAGTGGCTGTCGATCYCCACCGGCGGAAACAGGCCCGGCAGGGCCGAGCTGGCCTGCACGGCTTTGGAGATGGGCACGTGGTCCCAGCCGGGGCGGCCAAAGGGCGCGGCGTCCCCGCTGTCCAGATTCGTCGCGACCAGTGTCAGCCGTGTGCGAAGCTGGCGAAAGTCGTTGGTGCGGCCGGGTTTGGAAAACAGCGCGGCCAGGCGCTTGTCGATTTCGTCATTGGAGAAAACACCGGTGGGCAAGGCCGGGCCCAGCGCCTCCAGCGCATTGACCAGCGACTTGCGCCCGAAAGTGGCGCGCCAGGCCGCCGACGCCAGCAAGCCGGGCAACATGATGCCGCGCCGCAAAAATTCGCCGTATGCCGGCACCATCAGCCAGGCCGGGTCAAACACCTCCGATGCCTGGTCGCCGTTTTCAATGAAGGCGGCGCACAGCTCGCGCGGCGTCATGCCGTTGGCCAGGCCCGCCGCGATGAAACCGCCGGCGGACACGCCGACATAGTGGTCCAGTTCGGTGAATGAAAGCCCCTGCAGGGATTCGTCGAGCGCGCACAGCGCACCGATTTCGTAGATGGCGCCCAACGGACCGCCGCCTGACAACGCCAAAGCAATGCGCGGCTTGGCAGGGCGTTTATTTTTTGCAGGCTTGGCTTGGGTCATGGCAGGAAAGTGTAGACGGCGCTCCTGGAACTATTTGCTGCTCTGCAGCAAAGTCAGGGTGCTGGGTGAGCTGTGGGGCGATTGGGCGCGGGCGTAAAAAAAGGGACGGCATGTCCCTTTTTTCCAGAGCACCGTGTGCTCAGGCCGATTTGCGTGCAGCTGGGCGTTTGGCCGCGGGGCGTGCCGCCTTTTTGGCGGCGGGTTTTGCCGCTGCGGTTTTGGCTGCTGGCTTGCCGCCCATTTTTTGCACATTGCGGTTGAGCTCGTCAATGCGTGCGATCAGGGCGTCCACGTCTTTGGCGGAAGGCACGCCGAGTTTGTTCAGGGCCTTGGCCACGCGGTCTTCGAAGATGTTTTCCAGCTTGTCCCACTGGTGGCCGGCCTTGGACTGGATGTCGGTGGCCATGCTGGCCATCTTGTTGGTGGCTTCAGAAATTTTGCCTTCGGCCACGGCCTGGGTCTTGCGCTGGATGGACAGGCCTTCCTTGACCAGGGTCTCAAACACTTTGCCGCCTTCTTCCTGCGCCTTGGAGAAGGCGCCCAGGCCGGCCAGCCAGATTTGCTGGGCGGATTCCTTGACGGCACCGGACAGCTGTGGGCCGGACTTCTTGTCGGCGCTCATTTTTTGCAGTTTCTTGACCATGGTTTACTCCAGACAGTTTGTGGTTATGGAACTTCGCGGGCAGTATGCCGCACGCACGGGGAAAATATAAGCCCTCCCTGTGACGGCGTTTAGGTGTTGCGTTCTAGAACCGTGAACAGGTTCTAGGCATGCGGCTCTACGGAAAAGTACGTGCAGTCAGGCTGAGCGCGGGTTTCTGC
>NZ_JBFUCA010000572.1:0-2525 GCF_056405475.1 Polaromonas sp. P1_G4 | reverse complement strand
TGGTAGACCTGTGCCGCAGCGGGTTGTATGCACAACAAACCCAAGCCTGAAACAACGGTAAAACAGAATAAATGACGCATGGTGTGATCCTGTACGGCGTTACTCCCAGTTTAAGCGAGCGGGCTCACTGTAAGCCCTTTCCTACGAGCCTCGCATGCAAAAATACGGCCCATGCTTATTCATCCGCAAATCAATCCGGTTGCCCTGCAGTTGGGTCCCCTGGCCATCCATTGGTATGGCCTGACATATCTGGCGGCTTTTGGCCTCTTCTTCTTCCTGGCTACGCGGCGCCTTCGCCACGAGCCCTATGCGTCCATCACCGGCCCCGGCGCCTGGTCGCGCAGGGACATTGAAGACATCCTGTTCCTGGGTGTCATGGGTGTGGTGGTCGGTGGGCGGCTTGGCTACTGCCTTTTTTACAAGCCCGGTTACTACCTGTCGCACCCGCTTGAAATCTTTTTTGTGTGGCAGGGCGGCATGAGCTTTCACGGCGGGATGCTGGGTGTGCTGGCCTCGCAATGGTGGTTTGCCCGTTCGCGCCAGCGGCCCTGGCTGCAGGTCATGGACTTCGTCGCGCCTTGCGTACCGACCGGGTTGGCGGCGGGGCGCGTTGGCAACTTCATTAACGGTGAGCTCTGGGGACGCTTCAGCGACCCTGCTTTGCCCTGGGGCATGGTATTTCCGGGCAGCGGCGCCATGCAGCCGCGTCACCCCTCACAAATCTATCAATTTCTGATGGAGGGCTTGTTGCTGTTCGTGCTCCTCTGGCTGTACGCGCGCAAGCCGCGTAAGGTGGGGCAGGTCTCAGGGGCCTTCCTGGTCGGCTACGGTGTGTTTCGTTTCATCGCCGAGTTTTTCCGTGAGCCCGACGACTTCCTGGGCATCCTCGCCCTGGGTATGAGCATGGGTCAATGGCTTTGCGTGCCCATGATCGCAGCGGGTGTCGGGCTCTGGGTGTGGGCTTCCCGGCAGGGTCAACCCCGAAAATCCATCGCAGGCAGCTATTGATTTGTGGCGATAGCTCAGGGCGTCAGGACTGTCTGGCGCCCTGAGCCTCTCGCTTCGGGGCGCTAGGGTTTCTCCCTGTCGTTTTCGGGCACAGGGCACTTGCCTGACTGCTTTTTAGCTCCCATAATTATGTGTAATTACTTGAAATTACCGCTGGAATTCTGAAAACTCYAGACGCTGCCGGGGCAGTTGTATGAAAGCAGGTGGGTTTTCGGGACGTACCGGGCCATCGCGGTTGCCGGGTTCGGTGGATGTCTCGTGTATTTGGGTTCATTGCGTCAGCCGGTCAAAAGGGGTCTGTCATGCGTCTGGTCCAGAGTTCATTGCATCAGGAAGTCGCCAATACCCTGCGCGAGCAGATTTTTGCCGGCCAGCTGGCGCCCGGGAGTTTTCTGGACGAGGTGGCGCTATGCGAACGGCTGGAAATCTCCCGCACGCCACTGCGCGAGGCGCTCAAGGTGCTGACCTCGGAAGGGCTTCTGCGCCACGAACCCCGGCGGGGTTGCTTTGTCAATGAGGTGACCGAGCAAGACCTGGACGACATTTTCCCGGTCATCGCCTTGCTGGAGGGGCGCTGCGCCTATGAGGCGGCACGCAATGCCACCGACGCCGATCTGGCTGCGCTCACTACTTTGCATGAGCGGCTTAACAGTCACGCCAAAGCCGGCCGGATCAATGACTATTACGCGACCAATTTCGCCATTCACGAGGCCATCATCCTGTTGGCCAACAACCRCTGGCTCGCGCAGGCGATTGCGGACCTGCGAAAAATATTGAAGCTGGCGCGGCTCCAGCAGTTGCACGCGCCGGGCCGCCTGGCGCAAAGTCTTTCAGAGCACATGACGGTGTTTGCGGCCCTCAAAAGCCGTGACAGCGAAGGTGCCGATGCCGCCATGCGCACTCACCTGACGCGCCAGCGCGAAGCGCTGCGTGACCTTTCCCGCAGCCAGCGCTCCAGGGTGGCCTCATGAGCGCCGCAGACTGGCTCAGCCGCAATGTTTCGCGGCTCACGGCAGGCGAGAAAGGCCTTACAGAAAAAACTGCCGCAGGGCAAGCAGACCGTGCGCAAGCAGCTACAAAAAAGATAGCAGCTAGCGTCGAATTGCCCGCGCGAAGCACGCATGAACGGCTTCAGGCAACCCTGAGTCATAAGGACGAAGCGCTGTCGCCGCGCGTACTCCGCCGCACCTTGCAGGAGCTGCAGGCCATCATCGACCCACGCGTGAGTGAGGTGGAAGGCGGCCGGCGCGCCATGGCCATTGCGGCCTGGTACCAGGGCGCCACCCCGGCTCGCCGGCGCGACCTGTGGATGCTGATGAGTGAGCAGTTCGTCGCCAATCCGCAGAAGGTCAAGGCTGCGCAGGCGCAGTTTGCGGCTGCCGTGGGTACACCCGAAGAGGCGGTGGCCGAGGTGCGTTACCGCCGTGCCACAGTCTCACCGCGCCGGCGTCTGCTGCAGCGCTTCAGCGTCTATCCGGGCGGCATCCAGTTCCTGGTCGAAATGCGTGCGGACATGC
>NZ_JBFUCA010000571.1:0-2539 GCF_056405475.1 Polaromonas sp. P1_G4 | reverse complement strand
GATTACGTGTTTGACGTTCGCATGCTGCCCAACCCACACTATGAATCGGGCCTGCGCCACCTGACCGGGCTTGATGAGGCCGTGGCGAGCTATCTCAAGGCCCACACGGAAGTGGGCGACATGTTCCGTCATATCGAGCAGTTTCTCGGTCATTGGCTGCATGCGCTGGTACGTGACCACCGGAGTTATGTGACCGTGGCCATCGGCTGCACCGGCGGCCAACACCGATCCGTCTACCTTGTCGAGGAATTGGCCGCAGCTTTTGGCCAGCAGTGGCGAACGCTGAAGCGGCATCGCGAGCTCGACGCCGTTTGAGTCCAGATAAGGCTGGGCACGGCCTCATCTTCCAGTACAGCGGGCAGGCCTAAGCGTCCCGTTCCAGCAGTTTGCGTATGGGCGCGGGCAGCCCCAGTGCAGGCCATTCGGCGGGGCCGAACCACGCACCGGGCCGTTCATCTGAAACCAAAGACCTGGGCATGGTTTGCCCGGCCCGAAAACCTGCGATCCATGGCGACAGGTGCAAGTCCTTGTGTGTCAGCACGTGGACAAAACCTGGCAGTGGATCGAGCCTTTCCCGCAAGGAAGACGGCAAATCCGCAGTCAGCGCCTCATCACTCTCAAAAACTGGCAGGCAATAAAGCCCACCCCAGATTCCCCGGCCGGGGCGCTTTTCAAGCCAGACCGAGCCATCAGGCTTCTGCGCCCACAGCAAACTCAGCGCCTGCGCACTGCGCTTGAGCTTTCGTGTCTTCACGGGATACCTGCCGGGATCGCCGGCGGCAAAACCGCGGCACAGGTTTTGTACGGGGCATAACAGGCACTGGGGCTGGCGGCCCACGCAAATCGTGGCACCAAGATCCATCAGTCCCTGCGTATAGCGCGGCATGGTTTCGGGCAGGTCCTGCTCAGGCAGCAGCTCTGCAGCCGTGTCCCAAAGCGCCCGTTCATTGGCACTTTGAGCCAGATCAGCAGAAAAACCCAGCACCCGCGTTAGCACCCGTTTGACGTTGCCATCCAGAATCGCAACACGTTCGCCAAAACAAAACGAGGCGATGGCCGCGGCGGTTGAACGGCCTATGCCTGGCAGAGTCTGGAGCTGCTCGGCCGTCTCCGGGAATCGCCCGGCATGCAATGCCATGACGTCCTGAGCGCAGCGGTGCAGATTGCGCGCGCGACTGTAATAACCCAGCCCGCTCCACAAGCCCAGCACCTCGTCTTCGCCAGCCACAGCCAGCTCCTTGACCGTCGGGAAGCGCAGGAGAAATCGCGCGTAATAGTCCAGAACCGTTGCGACCTGGGTTTGCTGCAACATGATTTCAGACAGCCAAACGCGGTAAGGATCACGCGTGTTCTGCCAGGGAAGGCTGTTGCGTCCGTGGGAAGCCTGCCAGCGCACAATTTCCCCGGCAAATCCGGGCAACTGGCATGAGGCCGTTTGCTTCACAGCAACCGCTTTCCGCCCCGCAGGTGTCTTGGTGGATTGCGACCGCGTCAACGCTCAGGCAGCCTCGGGCACCGCGGCATTTTCTGCGGCAGCGGCGCCATCCGGCGTCCTGGACTGCGCTGAAGAGCCCATCAGATGGGAAGTCAGCTCCGTGAGCTTGTTGTCCAGCTCATCGAGCACACGCTCCTGGATGTCGATTTCAGCGATCCGCTCATCCAGACCAGACGCCGCTTGCTGGATGCGCTCGATAGCTTCAAGCCTGCGGCCGAAATTGCGCCGCCGCTCGCGCAACTGCGCATCAAGCTGCGATGCCGCTGACTTGTTCCAGAGCTCAACTTCGCCAAGGGCGGATTCGTAGACCACCCGCAAGCGCGTGGCCAGGGCACGTACCAGCCGCTCGGAAAATTCCGGCTGGGAAAGTTTCAGAACATTGCCCACACCCAGATATTGCAAATGGCTGCGCTCAATTTGCTCCAGGTCGTGCTCATAGCGGATCAGCTCCGGCTCTTTTGGCGCCTGCAGCGAAAAACTGAACTCGGCATTGAGCTGGCGAAAGGATGCAGTCAACATGGACTGGATTTCACTGCTCATGATCTGTGACTTCTGCAGTCCCTCGCGAAGGCGGGAAAAAGTCTGGCCATAAGCCTTCTTGACGCCCAGCTTGATGCCCGGCTGCTTCAGCGCATGCGTCAGCTCGGCCAGTTCTGCCTTGAGCGTCGGCGTGCTGAGCAGATTGAATACGTCACGGAGCAATTTGAGGTGGACGGAACGTACCGCGTGAATTTTCGAGCCGCTGGTGTCGAACTCAGCCTGCTCCTGCTCGATGCGGCTGCGCATGTGCTTGATGACCGAGACGTTCTTTCCTCTCAGGCCACGCAACTCAATCATCTGTTCGGCCAGATCGCGCCGGCGGATGTGCATGGCCCGCCCCGCTTCGGTCCGGAGTTCGCTGATACCGCCCGACACCGCTGTACGCAGAATTTTTTGGCGCTGTCCCATCACGCCCTGCCCCAGCGCCAGCTCGAGGGCAGGCAGGTGGCTGGCCTCCAGCAAGGCCTTGTCTCGCGTGACCTTGGCCACCAGCCCTTTTTGGGC
>NZ_JBFUCA010000570.1:0-2573 GCF_056405475.1 Polaromonas sp. P1_G4 | reverse complement strand
GGAGACGCAGGATGTTTTGACAGCCGTCAAGAAACCGGCGCCACCATGCTGGGTCTATGGCAACCCCGTGGTCGGTCTTGCCTCGGGCTATAAGCCGGTGGCTGTCAACATGGACCCGATCCAGTCGGCTGTACTGATTCTGGCTGACATCGGAACGGTCAAGGACGGCAAACCGGTCGAGTTGAAGACGCTCCCTCCCGCTGATCAAGCCAAAGTGCTCGCCAAGCTCAAGACGACCAGTTGCTTTGGCATGAAAAGCGGTGTGACCACATCGCTCGTAAAAGCCGAGAATTTTTGCGGCACGGTGGTCGAAATATTGCCTCAACAAGGGCTGGGGCAAAGCTACTTGCCGACCAAAGCGGCATTTCATTGGCAAGCGGACCGGTGGGCCGGTCTGATTACCCGGCTACAGAGCGCACAGGCTGCCACCATGAAAAGCCACCACGGTACCGATGAGCGCATCCATATGGCGCAACTGGTCATTGTGCCGACCGCCAACGCGAGTTGGGGCTACGGGCTGTAKGTTCACCCTGGCGCTCCAGCAGATGTGACTAAAAAAGCGGCTACTCTGTTCGACTCCCTCAAGAACGCAAACCCACTCCTGTTAAAGGCGTTGGACCTTGGGGCCAAGTTCGATTTCGACACTCCTTCGGACGCGGTGGTTGAGGCCATGAAGAAATCGTTGGCCTTTGGACCTTGAGTCGGATCGTTTTTTAGGCTTGCCGCAGCTCGCGGCACCAGGAAAAGCCGTTGTGCGCCGCAGCAATTAGATGAGGCCTGATTGGCTGTCACAGTCCTGTCGGTGCCAAACCCAAAGCCCGGCCGTTACCGGGCAATCAGGCCGCGAGCTGAAGGCGCACCTGTCCGCGCTCTTCGTCCATGGTTTTTGCGAGCAGCTTGACCAGGGCATATACCGTGTCGATGTGCGGCGTTGGTGTTTGCGTAAGACGTCCCAGTTCGACTACTGAACCCACCAGGGCATCGATTTCCGGGGCTCGGCCGGCTTCGATGTCCTGCAGCATGGATGTTTTGTGCTTGCCTACTTTCTCAGCGCCGGCGATACGCTTGTCCAGCGTGACGCGAAACTCGATGCCCAGCTTGTGCGCGACTTCCTGCGCCTCGCGCATCATGTTGGCGGCCAGGTCGCGCGTCAGCGGATACTGGCAGATGTCCACCAGTGTGGAATGGGCCAGGCTGCTGATGGGGTTGAAAGTGAGATTGCCCCAAAGCTTGAGCCAGATCTCCGATCGGATGTTGTCCAGAACGGGCGCCTTGAACCCCGCGTTGCCAAAACATTCTGAAATTCGCGTGACACGTTCGCTGATTGAGCCGTCAAGCTCGCCGACCGGAAAGCGGTCGCCTTCGATATGTTTCACGACACCTGGCGCCACAAGTTCAGAGGCCGGGTAGACGACACAGCCGATGACGCGCTGCGGAGGGATCATTTTTGACAGCGTACCRCTGGGGTCCACGCTATGGACTTGGCCTCCTTCAAACGGGCCACCATGATTATGGAAGTACCAGTAGGGGATGCCGTTTTGCATGGTGACGACTGTGGTGTCACGCCCAAACAGCTTGGGAAGATCGTTGGCTACAGCCTCTACCTGATGTGCCTTCATGGCCAGGATCACCAGATCCTGCGGGCCGGCTTCTGTGTAATTGTTGGTCGCCTTGACATTTTCCGCAACGTGTTCGGTGCCATCGTGCATGATCAGCTTCATGCCCTTTTTACGAATAGCATCCAGGTTGGCGCCCCGTACGATGAAGGTCACGTCCTCACCGGCCAAAGCCAATTTCACACCCACATAACCGCCGATGGCCCCGGCCCCAATGATCGCAATCTTCACACCCGTACTCCTGGTAAAAAACGTTATTCGAATCGGTTGCTGAGCCTGCCGATACCGGCAATCTCCACTTCGATCGTGCTTCCCGGTTTCATGGATCCCACGCCGATTGACGTACCGCACAGGATGATATCGCCTGCATAGAGTGTCATGTCCTGGGATATCAAGCTCACCAGCTGCTTCACTGAAAAGCGCATGTCGCTGATGGGATAGTCCTGGCGGATCTCGCCGTTGAGGATGGTTTTAACTACCAGTTTGTCTGGATCAAGACCTGTGGCCACGACGGGACCGAAGGGGCAGAAGGTATCCAGCCCCTTGGCGCGTACCCACTGGGCAAACGAGGCATCACGGTTCAGTATGTCGGCGACCGTTACGTCGTTGGCGCAGGTGTAGCCGAACACATGATCCATCGCATCGTGCTCGGGAACCTGCTTGCATGTTTTGCCGATCACGATGCCCAGTTCGCCTTCAAAAACTACTTTGCCATTGCATGGGGGCTTGAGGATGGTTCCGTTTGGATCCAGGTAGGAGTTCGGCGCCTTGATCAGGTAGAGCGGCTCGGCTGGCACAGCCAGGTTGAGTTTTTGACCCAGGGCGTGGAAGTTGTTCCACATCGCGATGACTTTGCTTGGCCGTACCGGCATCAAGAGCTCGACGCTGGTCAGCGGCAGCACCCGGTCCGTGGGTGTCGCACCGGAGAATATGTCGCCCTGGCAAACCCGGATGTTC
>NZ_JBFUCA010000569.1:0-2573 GCF_056405475.1 Polaromonas sp. P1_G4 | reverse complement strand
GCATTTGGCATGGGGGCGGCTGGAGGCAAGTGAAGCTTGCCGGAAGACTTCCCCTCGATGGAAGGATTAGGCCGCACTGCTGCCGAAAGCATGCGGCTCATATTGAGTTACGGTACGTTGCACACTTGCGCGGGTGCCAAGCCTCGCGAGCCACTCCGCCACAGCACGATGTTCGCCAATGGCTGTTTGTCCCTCAGGGGCAAGGGAGAAGTAGCGGAGGATCGGATAGGCGTGCAGATCTGCGAGAGAGAGGGTGTTGCCGGCAAGGAACGGTGAATCTCCGACAAGAGCCGCAAGCGCTTCAAGGGCGATGCGGGACTCTTTCAATGATTTGGCAACCAGAGATTCATCGGTGGAGCCGCCTGTCATGGGCAGGCGAACCCTCTGGACAAAGACTCCCCACACCATCGGCCGATAGGCGTAGGAGTCAAGCAGCCCGATTACTTGCGCCATACGCGCCCGCTCACTCGGCGTTGGCGGTTGCAGCGATGGGCCGGGGAATGCCTCATCTACGTAACGGCAGATTGCCGCCGTCTCGTAGATCGACAGCTCTCCGTGACACAGCACGGGGATCCGTCCGAACGGATGGCGCTTGGTGTGGGCGGCAGGCACGCCACCTGGCCCGAAGATGTCGACCTCTTCGATTCGATAAGGCACGGCTTTCTCTTCGAGCGTTAGACGGGCGATCCGCGTATACACGCTGCGCGGCAAGCCATAAAGAGTTAGGGTTGATGACATGGCAAAGCAAATGACTGTGCGGCCTCACGTAAAAACAACCAGACTATCACTTTGCGGCGAAACCCCGTCAGGGGCCCTATCGCCACGACTGGATGCTCTTTTCACAGGGCTGTCTCACATCAATTGATGATTTTTCCCATGCCATTTTCTATGCGGTTTCTCAGTTGTTGAATGAACTGTGAGTCATAGGGTTCCCAGCTTTCGAGTTCGCCAACAACTTTTACAGGCAGCTTGCTTCGATAGGACCGCGTCGGGTTGCCTGGGAACTTCTTGTCTGTGACGTTGGGGTCGTTCTCAAATTCCCCTGTCGGTTCAACGATATAGACTCGCGGCCTGCCGCTGCCTTTGGCTATTTCTGCGGCAAGCCCGGCACCTTTGGAGAGGGCTGTGAAATAAATGTGATTCATCACGACGCTGTCGTCGTAATTCGATTTAAAGCCTGATGTCAGTAGATCGCCTACCTGCAATTCGGCTTTCGTGCCGTGAAAAAAAGGGCCGGTGTCCAAAGTTGCCATGGGTTGTTAAGTGCAAACGGGGTTGATACTGAGGGGGGAGTTGGACGAGGGGTTAGGCATCGTTACTGCATGCGTTGCCGTGCGCCCGCCTCGCTAACCCTTGGGTCCGAGTCGCCGCTCCGGTTCATGCCTGTGCAGAAACTTTGTCAGGGAGTCTGGCGGAGAGTCAGTGCCCATGTCTTCAAGCATCTGGCCAATGCTCCCGCGGTGATAGCCGCTGTGCGTAATGACGTGGAGCAGCATCTCTTCACAAGACATCTCGCCGCTGTCACCGTCAGTGAATGTGAAACGCACCCGATGTTTCAAACGCTCGGCGCTGACGCCGCGTACGAACTGCAGGTACCAGTCGTCTGTGGATCTCACGATCTCCCGCAACTCCGGCAAGCCCGGCGCAGGTTCAGAGTGCGTTGCCTTGAAGCGCTGCGTGGCGGCGCCGGTCAGATGGCCCTGAAAAATCTGGTCCACAACGTTGGCGTGATCGAGTGTGTGAAGCATGGCACGAAATTCATCGGGATGCTGCTGCGCATCAAACTTTTCGAGGACGGCGTGGAGCTCGGTGTTCGCCCAGGCCTTGTACTCGAACAGTGAAACGAGAATGGTGTTCATGGCAAGTGGGGCTCCTTTTAAGTTTGGTATGCGCACGCTGCGAAGCCGGTTCTGACKCTTGACGTTTTGACATGAGAGAGCCCCGCTGACGCGATACAGCACGAGACGAAACCTCGGATCAGTCTATGTACCCGCAAATCCGGCCTGCAAGAACCCGTTCATGCACCAGACGCACCTAGAGCGTCAGAACCAGCCCCTGCCCCGTCTTGACGCCAAATGAGACAAAGACAAACAGCACAGCAGCCTGCAAGGCAACGACCATGATGGAAAAACCGATGAGGGATCGGCCCGGCACGCGGAGAATCGCGGCGTACACCGCAATCCCGGCCGCAAAGGCAAACACGAAGCCCATGAACCCGCCGGACAGCTTGAAGACCACCAGGCTCACAGCGGGCGCGGTGATCGCCGCAACGGCAGCGGCTCCATAGCTGGTGTTGCCAGCGTCGACAAACCCGGCAGCCCATTTCACAGGCATCAGGGTGATGAGAGCAAAGAGGACGAGGGGGAGTAGCAGGATGGTCATGCGGTTTTCAGGGGTTGGGGCTCGCCATGATACCGGCGCGCCGGGACTTCGCTGGAAATGGCTTCGCTGTTAATCCTGTGCGGCCGCAGCGCGGATTTCTGCTGGACCTGCACCACAACGGCAGCCCGCTGCTCCTATCGAAGAAGAGGTCCAGCAGGAATGGATGTGGGCCAAACCGAACATGACCATAG
>NZ_JBFUCA010000568.1:0-2578 GCF_056405475.1 Polaromonas sp. P1_G4 | reverse complement strand
CGTGCTGGTGGCGTCAAAGCCTTGTTTTCGGAACAACCGGGCGGCCGCATTGACGAGTTCGACCCGCCGGTTGCCGTCGTCGCGTTCGTCCAGGGTTTTGCGCGGCCGGCCGCGCGGACGCTTTTCAGCGCTGCCGGTTGCGGTTTTCGAAGGGGTATGAGCGCGTGCGGCAGGTCGCGAACGCGCGGCAGGTTTGTCCATAAGGACGGACCTTAGCAAAACCCGATATTTTTAGCAAGCAAGTGCTTTGTAAAAATACCGGGCCGCGTTTTGTCACTTGCGCTCGGCAGCCGCCTTGCCGGTAGCGGTCTTTTGGCGGCCCTCTTCTTTGGCGGGCACACCGACCTGCGGGTGCGCGCCGTGGATATGCGCATGGCCGCGCCCGGCGGGGGTACGGTTCTGGCTTTGCCGCAGTGCAGCTTTTTCCAGGCCGCTGAGGATGCCGCAGTCGCCCCCGGCCTGGCCTCTGGCACACTGCTCACGCAGAGCCTTGAGGTCTTTTTCCAGCGCCTTGAGTTCGCGGATGCGGGTGGCGACGTGGCTGATGTGCTCGTCCAGCAGGCTGTTGACGTCGTCACAGCTGCCGGCCGGCGCATCCTTGAAGTTCAGCAGTGCGCGAATTTCCGCCAGCGTCATGTCCAGCGACCGGCAGTGGCGTATGAAGGCCAGGCGCTGCACATGGCTTTCGTCATAGATGCGGTAATTGGCGTCGGTGCGCGCCGCTTCGGGCAACAGACCCTCACGTTCGTAGTAACGGATGGTTTCCGTCTGGGTCTGTGCGGTTTTGGCCAGTTCTCCGATTTTCATGGCGACTCCTTGAACATCGTCCCCACATTGCTGTAGGGTCACTTCAGCAGCCAGCTTGACTCTAAGGCCGCTACAGGGTTTCCAATTAGGCCATGAAATCTGAAAAAACCCTTGTTTCCGGCGTGGATGCCCCTACCGGCGACTGCTGTGGCGGCGCCCACGCCGCACACGCACCTGTATCCAATGCCGCGGGTACCGCGGGGCGGATTTTCCGCATCGCCACCATGGACTGCAGCGCCGAAGAGTCTGACATCCGGCGCGCGCTGGAGCCGATCGCCGGTATCCGGTCGCTGGGCTTCCAGCTGGGCGCACGCACGCTGCGAATAGACGCCAGCGAAGAAGCCTGTGCGACTGCCCTGGACGCGATCCGCAAGGCCGGGTTTGACCCTCAGCCTGCCCAGGGTGCCAGCACGCATACAGGCGGCCACGACCATGAGGGGCATGGGCACGACCACAGCCATGATGGCGGTTTTGACGGTTTTGGCAGCGGTGTCACCCGCCTGGCCGCGGCGCTGGTGCTGGCCGTGGGCGCCGAGGCTGTGTCGTTTTTTGCGCCCGAGCTGCTGGCCTGGAAAATCGCCGGCATGGCGGTGGCGGCGCTGGCCATTGGCCTGGCCGGCCTGGACACCTATAAAAAGGGCATGGCCGCCCTGCTGCGCGGCAAGCTCAACATCAACGCGCTGATGTCGGTCGCCGTCACCGGCGCTTTCCTGATCGGCCAGTGGCCGGAAGCCGCGATGGTGATGGCGCTCTATGCCATTGCCGAGCTGATCGAAGCCAAAGCCGTGGACCGCGCGCGCAACGCCATCAAGGGCCTGCTGGACATGGCACCAGAGCAGGCCTTGATGCAGGGCGAAGACGGCGCGTGGGCCAACACGCCGGTGGCCGCCGTGCCGCTGCAGGCCCTGGTGCGCATACGCCCCGGCGAGCGCGTACCGCTGGACGGCCTGGTGACCCTGGGCAGCAGCGCGGTCAACCAGGCGCCCATCACCGGCGAAAGCATTCCGGTCGACAAGGAGCCGGGCGACACCGTCTTTGCAGGCACCATCAACGAAACAGGTGAGATGGAAATCCGCGTCACGGCGGCGGCCGGCAACACCACGCTGGCACGCATCATCCATGCCGTCGAGCAGGCCCAGGGCAGCCGCGCGCCCACGCAACGTTTTGTCGACCGCTTTGCCGCCGTCTACACGCCGGCAGTGTTCGCCATCGCCGTTGCCGTCGCCGTGCTGATGCCGCTGCTGGCGGGCCTGAGCTGGCAAGAGTCGGCATACAAGGCGCTGGTGCTGCTGGTCATCGCCTGTCCCTGCGCGCTGGTGATTTCCACGCCCGTCACGGTGGTAAGCGGGCTTTCGGCCGCCGCGCGCCAGGGCATCCTCATCAAGGGCGGCACCTACCTCGAGCAGGCGCGCCTGCTCAAAGCCATCGCACTCGACAAGACCGGTACCATCACGGAGGGCAAGCCCCAGTTGGTGGATTGGCGTACCTGGGGCAATGCCGACGCAGCGATGGCCGCGCAGCTGGCCGCCGGCATGGCCTCACGATCTGATCATCCGGTGTCCAAAGCGATTGCGGCGGGACTGAACACCGATGCCGCCGAGGTACAAGCCTTCAAGGCCCTGCCGGGCCGTGGCGTTGAGGGAACGGCCCAGGGCCAACGCCTCGTGTTGGGCAATCACCGCCTCATCCATGAGTTGGGCCTGTGCAGTGTGGAACTGGAAACCGAACTCGCCCGGCATGAACAGCAAGGCCGCACTGTGACGCTGCTGGC
>NZ_JBFUCA010000567.1:0-2578 GCF_056405475.1 Polaromonas sp. P1_G4 | reverse complement strand
GTGAGGCGCCGGTTGAAATACGGCGTGAGCTGCCCGGCGATGCGTCAGATGACCAAAGCCGCTACCTGGAGGCCGCAGTAGACGGAATCATTGTGGCCTGCCTGTACCTGCCCAACGGCAACCCGCAGCCAGGCCCCAAGTTTGACTACAAGCTGGCCTGGTTTGAGCGCCTGCACCGGCATGCGCTGGCGCTCTGCGGTTCGGGCCACCCGGTTGCGCTGGCCGGTGACTTCAACGTGGTGCCGACCGACTTTGATATCTACAACCCCAAGTCCTGGCGCAAGGACGCCTTGTTGCAGCCCGAAAGCCGGGCGGCCTATGAAAAGCTGTTGGGGCAAGGGTGGGTAGACAGCCTGCGGCATTTGCACCCGCAAGAGCGCATCTACACCTTCTGGGATTATTTCCGCCAGCACTGGCAGCGCAACGCGGGCTTGCGCATCGACCATATCCTGTTGAATGCAGAACTGGCGCCGCGCCTGAAGGCCGCCGGGGTAGACAGTTGGGTGCGCGGGCAGGAACATGCCAGCGACCATGCGCCGGTGTGGGTGGAGCTGGGGGTGGCGCGTAAAGCTGTGGGCGCGGTGAAGAAGAAGGTGGCCAAAGTGGCCAGGCCGCGAGCGGCAGCGGTGCCGCGCAAAAAAGCTCCGTAAGCCAATGCCGTACCTTACGGATTCGTTGCTATTAATTCAATAGCTGCTTGCGCAAGTCCCTATTGGTCTAGCGGCTGTTTTTGATCGCAGTCGCGGCGTCGGTGACCAGTTCGGGGCCTTTGTAGATGAGGCCGGTGTAGATCTGCACGACATCGGCGCCAGCCTTGATCTTGGAGACGGCGTCCGCACCGCTCATGATGCCGCCCACGCCGATGATGGGAAAGCCTTTGCCGAGTGCCGCGCGCAGCTGGCCGATGACGCGGTTGCTGGCTTCCAGCACCGGCGCGCCGCTCAGGCCGCCGGCTTCTTCGGCATGGCGCATGCCTTTCACGGCGTCGCGGCTCAGCGTAGTGTTGGTGGCGACGACGCCGTCCATGGCGTGGCGCTTGAGCGTGGCGGCAATCACATCGACCTGGGCATCATCGAGGTCGGGCGCGATCTTCACAAAAATCGGCACGCGCTTGCCGTGCTGTTTGGCCAGGGTCTCGCGGCGTTCGGCGATGCGGCCGAGCAGGGCGTCCAGGGCTTCGTCGCTTTGCAGGGCGCGCAGGTTTTTGGTGTTGGGGCTGGAGATGTTGACGGTGACGTAGTCGGCGTGCGGGTAGACACCGTCCAGGCAGGTCAGGTAGTCGTCGACGGCGTTTTCAATCGGCGTAGCAGCGTTTTTGCCGATGTTCAGGCCCAGCAGCAGGGTGTTTTGCGCGCCTTGCTTGCGCACGCTGGATCGCTGCACATTGGCCAGAAAAGCGGCCAGCCCTTCATTGTTAAAGCCCAGGCGGTTGATGAGCGCGTTGGCTTCGGTGAGGCGGAACATGCGCGGCTTGGGGTTGCCCGGTTGGCCCAGAGGGGTGACGGTGCCCACTTCGACAAAGCCGAAACCCATGGCGGCCAGGCCGTCGATGCAGCGGGCGTTTTTATCGAGCCCGGCGGCCAGACCCACGCGGTTGGCGAATTTCAGGCCGGCCAGCTCGACGGGATCGCTCACGCGGTTGCCGCAGTAGGCCAGCGACAGCGGCGTGCCCTGGGTGCGCGCCAGCGAAGCCATGGTCAGCTCGTGGGCGGTTTCGGGGTCAAGCCCAAATAAAAAAGGGCGGGCCAGGGCGTAGGGAAGCAGGGACATTGGATAATTCGGCTGTTGGCGATGAGGCGATGAACCACCCGGGCAGGCCGGGCATGAGGCCTGATTGTCGCAAAACCCGTTTCGCCCCGGCCCGCCCGCCCCAAACACTCTTTAATACTTCCATGACCCAAGCCATGACCCAAGACGAACTCAAAACCCTGGTTGGCCAGGCGGCCCTGCACTATGTCGAGGAAGGCAGCATTGTGGGGGTGGGCACCGGCTCGACTGTCAACAAATTCATTGACGCGCTGGCCACCATGAAGGGGCGCATTGCCGGTGCCGTGTCGAGCTCGGTTGCCTCGACGGAACGCCTGCAGGCGCTGGGCATCAAGGTGTTTGACGCGACGGAGGTGGACGAGCTGGCGGTGTACATCGACGGCGCGGACGAAATCGACAACGCGGGTTATATGGTCAAGGGCGGTGGCGCAGCATTGACGCGCGAAAAGATCGTGGCGGCCCAGTCGCGCAAGTTTGTCTGCATTGCCGATGAGTCCAAGCTGGTGCAGGTGCTGGGCAACTTTCCGCTGCCCGTTGAGGTGATTCCGATGGCGGCCAGACGTATTGCGCGGCAGTTTGCGGCCATGGGCGGTACAGCCAACCTGCGGCTCAAGGACGGCAAGCCGCTGGTCACCGACAACGGCCAGCACATCCTGGACGTGACCGGCCTGAAGATCGCCGATCCGCTGGGTTTTGAGTCGCAGGTCAACCAGTGGCCGGGCGTGGTGACGGTGGGGGTGTTTGCCCACCAGAAGGCGCATGTCTGCTTGCTGGGTGCGCCGGGCGGGGTGAAGACACTGGTGTTTTAGGC
>NZ_JBFUCA010000566.1:0-2583 GCF_056405475.1 Polaromonas sp. P1_G4 | reverse complement strand
GTTGTAGACCACCAGGCCGTAGAGCGTAGCACGCTCCAGCGCCGTCACCTGCGCMGCCTTTTTCTCCCAGTGCGGGTCCAGCAACTGCTTGGCTAAAAGATGTCCGGCCACCTGCTCTATCCAGGCCGGGTCAATGTTGGCAATGCCGCGGCCAAAAAGGCGTGTGGTTTCCACCAGTTCGGCCACCACAATCCAGCGGCCCGGCTTTTTGCTCAGGCGTGCGCCCGGGTGGCGGTAGAACTTGATCCCGCGCGCACCCAGGTACCAGTCTTCCTCGTCGCTCTTGCAGCCGATGTTGCCGAGCAGGCCGCAGAGCATGGACAAATGCAGCTGCTCATAGCTGGCGGGCTTGTCATTCAGAACCCACTTTTGTTCACCCACGACGGTATGCAGCTGCGAATGGATGTCGCGCCACTCGCGCACGCGGCGGATATTGACGTAGTTCTCGCGCAGCAGGTTCTCGTACTGGCGATTGGAGAGTTTGTGGTCGGTGCCGTGGCCGCCCCGCGCATCGCCGAGCCATTTCCACAGCTTCAGGTAACCACTGAACTCGCTCTTCTCGTCATCGAACTTGGCGTGCTGCTGGTCGGCCTGGGCCTGTTTGTCCATGGGGCGGTCGCGCACGTCCTGCACACTGAGCGCGCTGGCGATCACCAGTACCTCGTCGAGCGCGTTGCGGTCCTTGGCTTCCAGAATCATGCGGCCCACGCGAGGGTCCAGCGGCAGCTTGGCCAGCGTGCGGCCGACGCCGGTGAGCTCGTTGTCCTCGTCCACCGCGCCCAGCTCGGCCAGCAGCTGGTAGCCGTCGGCAATGGCGCGGCGCTGCGGCGGCTCGATAAAGGCAAACTCTTCCACATTGCCCAGGTGCAGCGCCTTCATGCGCAAAATCACCGAAGCCAGCGAACTGCGCAGGATTTCCGGGTCGGTAAAAGGCTGCCGGCCCTGGAAGTCCTTCTCGTCATACAGTCGTATGCAGATACCATCGGCCACCCGGCCGCAACGGCCGGCACGCTGGTTGGCCGCGGCCTGCGACACCGGCTCCACCATGAGCTGCTCGACCTTGTTACGAAAGCTGTAGCGCTTGACGCGCGCCGTGCCCGCGTCCACCACGTAGCGGATGCCCGGCACGGTCAGCGAGGTTTCGGCCACGTTGGTGGCCAGCACGATGCGACGGCCGCTGTGGCCGTCAAAAATGCGGTCCTGCTCGGCCTGGCTCAAGCGAGCGAACAGCGGCAGCACCTCGGCATTGCGTGTCAGCGGCTGGTGCGCGAGGTGCTTGCGTAAATGATCGGCCGCCTCGCGAATTTCTCGCTCGCCGGGCAGAAACACCAGGATGTCCCCAGCGCTGTGCGGGCTCAGCCAGAGTTCGTCGACGGCATCGGCAATTGCATCGTTCAGGTCGTGCTCGCGCGACTCCTCAAACGGCCGGTAGCGTTGCTCGACGGGAAACATCCGGCCCGACACCATGATCACCGGCGCAGGGCCTTTGCTGGACGCGAAATAATCCGCAAAGCGCTGCGCATCAATCGTCGCCGAGGTAATGACCACTTTCAGGTCGGGCCGGCGCGGCAGCAGCTGGCGCAGGTAGCCCAGCAGAAAGTCGATGTTCAGGCTGCGCTCATGGGCTTCGTCGATGATGATCGTGTCGTAGGCTTTGAGCAGCGGGTCGGTCTGCGTCTCGGCCAGCAGGATGCCGTCGGTCATCAGCTTGACGGAGGCGTCGCGCGAGAGCCGGTCCTGGAAGCGGACCTTGTAGCCCACCACGTCGCCCAGCGGCGTCTTCAACTCCTCCGCGATGCGCTTGGCCACGCTGGACGCGGCAATGCGGCGCGGCTGGGTATGGCCTATCAGCCGGCCCTGTCCGGCAGGGTAATTGAGCTTGCCGCGCCCCATGGCCAGCGCGATCTTGGGCAACTGGGTGGTTTTACCCGAGCCAGTTTCGCCACAGACAATGATGACCTGGTGGGCCGCCATGGCGGCGGTGATTTCGTCGCGTTTGCCCGAAACGGGCAGCGACTCTGGAAAGGTAATGGCGAGGGGAGACAAGGATGGAGGCGAAGAAAAAGGCAAGCAGTGCAGGATAAAAGCGGCAGCAGCGCTGCCAAAGCGCTCAATTATCGGGTGTTCCAGCCCGCAGCGGACCGGCTATGGTTATGGCGCCGCGATCAGGCCGCCAGCACAGGCAGGTCGACGGCTTCCCCACTGGTCTCGTCAAACCATGCAATGCGGCTCGGGTAGCTCAGCGCGGTGCGCGACATGCCTCGCCCTATGCTCACTGCCGAAGAGGCGCGCGCATCGGATTTGGAGACCCGCAGCACGCCAAGGCCGACCTCGGCAACCCAGCGCGTCTGCTGGTTCCCTACCAAATCACCCTCCAGTGTGGTGTTAAGCACCACCGGCCGCGCCAGGGCGGCCTGGACTCTGCGCGCCAGGTGGATCAGCTGGCCGCTGTCATGGCAATTGCGCATCAGCAGCAAAAAACCGTTCTCTTCCAGGCGCCCCATTTCCACATGCGCGGGTACGGTGCGGCGCAACCGGCCGGCACATACAAACAGTGCGTGGTTGGCGGCCGCATGGCCATAG
>NZ_JBFUCA010000565.1:0-2587 GCF_056405475.1 Polaromonas sp. P1_G4 | reverse complement strand
CCGTCACGCTGAACCGCCACCTGGGCACCTACACCAACTTCGTCAACCTGCTGGACTACGCGGCCCTTTCCGTGCCCAGCAGCCTGCGTCCTGACGGCCTGCCTTTCGGCATCACGCTGGTGGGGCTGGCGGGCAGCGACTGGCAACTGGCTGAGTTGGGGCAGCGCTATCACCATGCCACTGGTTTGCCGCTGGGCGCATTGAACGAAGCGCTGCCCGCACCCGCAGCGTTGCCAGGCATCCAGCCGGCGGCCACGGTCAGGCTGGCCGTGGTGGGCGCTCATCTTTCGGGCATGCCGCTGAACAGCCAGCTGACCTCGCGCGGCGCCACGCTGGTGGGCCCGGCACGCACCGCGCCAGACTACCGCTTTTACGCCCTGCCGGGCACGGTGCCGCCCAAGCCGGGGCTGCTGCGTGTGGCGGCCAATGAAGGTGCAGGCATCGCGCTGGAAATCTGGGAAATGCCGGTGCAGCACTACGGCTCTTTCGTTGCGCTGATCCCCGCGCCCTTGGGCATAGGCACGCTGGCGCTGGAGGGCGGCGGCAGCGTCCAGGGCTTCCTCTGCGAGGCGCATGCCCTGCAAGGTGCACAAGACATCACACACCTGGGCGGCTGGCGCGCTTACCTCGACTCACCGAAGCCAGTCGCGCAGGCGTGAAAGCTTTTCGTCCTCTTCATCAACCCATTCCTTCACCACTTATCCATCACCAGCAGGAGCATTTCATGAAGCCCGTTCCCACACCGTCATCCGCCCCCCACGGCCCGGCACGCCGCTCGCTGCTCAAGGCCACGGCCGCCGGCGCCACACTGGGCTTGCTGGGCATGCCCGCCTTCCTGCATGCGCAGGGCGGTCCCAAGATACGCATCGGCTACTGGCCCATCGCCGCCGGCCTGCCGTTCTACTCAGCCATCGAGCTGGGCTACTTCAAAGAGACCGGCCTTGACGTGGAGCCGCTCAAATTCGCCGGTGCGCAGCAGGTGATGGAGGCGGTGCTCTCGGGCCGCGCCGATGGCACCGCCAACGGCACCGGCTCGGCCAACATCGCCATCGGCGAGATCGCCCAGCCCGGCACCTTCAAGATCTTCTGCTCCAACCCCAGCAACGTGAAGAATGTGCTCGACGAGGTGATCGTGCCGGCGGCCAGTCCGGCCAAGGTGATGGCCGACCTCAAAGGCAAGCGCGTCGGCTCCGGCCCCGGCATCCAGAACGTGACGCTGGCCAAGACCGTGCTGGAGCGCGGCGGCGCTACCGGCGCGACCGTGGTCGAGCTGCCCATCGGCCAGCATGTGGCCGCGCTCGCCGCCGGCCAGATCGACGGTGCCTACACGCTGGAGCCCACCGGCACCATAGGCCGCATGAACGGCACGACGCGCGTGCTTGAAGCCGGCGTCATCGCGCGCTATGTACTGGGTGACCCGATGGCACCGTGGTTCGGCGGCTCGGCGTCGCTGTCTTCCGACTTCATCAAGAAGAATCCCGACGCGGCAAAAAAATTCGTCGCCGCCTACGGCAAGGGAGTGGCCTACGTGCGAAGCAAGTCGGTCGAGGCGCGCCAGTACCTCAAGGGCTACACCGCCATTGAAGGCCCGCTCACCGGCGAGGTGCCGCTGGCCGCCTACACCATGTACAACGAGTTCACCCCGGCCGACGTGGCGCACTTCCAGAAATTCTTCGACCTGTTCTCCGAAAAAGGCATCTTCAGTTCGCGCCTCATCGTAGACACCATGCTCTACAAGGGTTGAACACCATGAGTACCACCTCTCCCGTGACGGCAACGCCCGCCAAACCCTGGACGCCTCCGGCCGCGCCGGCGGCCGTCGTGCAGCGCAAACCGGCGCTGGACAAGGCCCTGCCCTTCATCGGCCCGGTGGCGCTCTTCATCATCTGGGACCTGGCCGTGCGCCTGGGCTTCATCAAGGCCATCCTGCTGCCGCCACCGATCGACGCGCTGGGCGCACTGCTCAGCGGCCTGGCTGGCGGGCCGCTCCTCAAGGACTTTGCCGTCACCGTGTGGCGAACGGTCCAGGCTTTCATGATCGCCGCCGCGGTCGGCATGCCGCTGGGCGTGCTGCTGGGCAGCAATGAAAAAGCCTACCGCAGCGTGGAATTCCTGATCGACTTCTTCCGCTCCACGCCGTCCTCGGCGCTGATTCCGCTCTTCCTGATGATTTTCGGCGTGTCGGACATCAACAAGGTGGCGATTGCCGCCTTCGGCGCGCTGCTGATCGTGGTCTTCAACAGCGCCTACGGCGTGATCAACGCGCGCAAGCAGCGTGTCATGGCGGCCAAAGTCATGGGCGCCTCGCGCTGGCAAGTGTTCAAGGACGTGTTGATCTGGGAAAGCCTGCAGCCGAGCTTTGTCGGCCTGCGTTCGGCGGTGTCCATGGCACTCGTCATCGTGATCGTTGCCGAGATGTTCATAGGCGCCGACACCGGCCTGGGCAACCGCATCATCAACTCGCAGCAGGTCATGAATGTGAAGGACATGTACGCGTCCATCCTGGCGGCCGGTGCGCTGGGGTATGCGCTGAATATTTTGTTTCTCATCGCCGAGCGCCGCATCGTGCATTGGAGTGGAAGATAAA
>NZ_JBFUCA010000564.1:0-2591 GCF_056405475.1 Polaromonas sp. P1_G4 | reverse complement strand
GCGTCAGCGCGTCACCACCGACATCGCCACCAAGGGCGGGCAGTTCGACGTGATGACCATCGGCCTGTACGAAGCGCCGATCTGGTCGAAGAAGGGCTGGCTGCAGCCCATTGCCACCGATGCCGCCTATGACGTCGACGACCTGTTGCCGGCCATCCGCGCCGGCCTGTCGTACGAAGGCAAGCTCTACGCCGCGCCGTTCTATGGCGAGAGCTCGATGCTCATGTACCGCAAGGACCTCGCCGACAAGGTCGGCTTCAAGATGCCCGAGCAGCCCACCTGGACACAGGTGAAGGAACTGGCCGGCAAGATCCATGATCCGAAGGCCGGTGTGTATGGCATGTGCCTGCGCGGCAAGCCGGGCTGGGGCGACAACATGGCCTTCCTGACCACGCTGGTCAATACCAACGGCGGCCAGTGGTTCGACATGCAGTGGAAACCGCAGATCGACACCAAGCCGTGGAAGGACGCGATCGGCTTCTACGTGGACCTGATGAAAGCCTACGGCCCGCCCGGCGCCTCGGCCAACAGCTTCAACGAGAACCTCGCACTCTTCAACGAAGGAAAGTGCGGCATGTGGGTGGACGCAACCATCGCCGCCTCGTTTATCAGTGATCCGAAGCAGTCGAAGGTGGCCGACAAGGTGGCCTTTGCCCAGGCCCCTGTTGCCGTCACGCCCAAGGGCGCCAACTGGCTGTGGACGTGGAACCTGGCCATTCCGGCCAGCTCGACCAAGGGCGCGGCTGCCCAGACCTTCGTGAAGTGGGCTACCTCCAGGGAGTACATCAATCTGGTCGCCAAAGAACATGGCTGGGGGACGGTACCCACCGGCACGCGCAAGTCGACCTACGCAAACCCAGAGTTCCAGAAGGTTGCGAAGTTTGCTGCCGCCGAGAAGAAAGCCATCGACAGCGCCAACCTCAGCGACAGCACGCTGCCCAAGTCGCCTTACGTCGGCGTGCAGTACGCGGCCATTCCCGAGTTCCAGGCCATCGGCGTGGCGGTGGGGCAGCAGATGAGTGCCGCGCTGTCGGGCAAGGTCACAGTGGACCAGGCCCTGAAGACATCACAGACGGCCGCCGAGCGCGAGATGAAAAAGGCCGGGTATTACAAGTAAACCCACAGGCAGCATGCCCTGCCCGCGGACCGGTGAAGCCGGATCCGCGGCAGTTCTGCCCCGACGCCCGGGACCCACAACATGAACCGCCTCTTGCCTCGCGCGCTCATGGCGCCCGCAGTGCTCACGCTCTTCCTCTGGATGATCGTGCCGCTCGTGATGACCCTGTACTTCTCGTTCGTGAGCTACAACCTCATGCAGCCCGGCGACCATCCGTTCGTCGGCATCGAGAACTTCCAGTACTTCATCACCGATCCGGACTTCTGGCCCGCGACCTGGAACACGCTGCTGCTCATCGGCAGCGTGATCGTCATCACGGTGGTGTTCGGCGTGCTGCTCGCGCTGCTGGTGAACGAGCCCTTTCCGGGGCGAGGCATCGTCCGCGTGCTGCTTATCTCGCCTTTTTTTGTCATGCCCGCAGTGAACGCATTGCTGTGGAAGCACATGATGATGAACCCGATCTACGGCGTGCTTGCCGATCTCTGGCGTTTTTTCGGTGCGCAACCGGTCGACTGGCTCACCGATGTGCCGCTGTTGTCGGTGATCATCATGGTGGCCTGGCAATGGCTGCCCTTTGCCTGCCTGATCTTCATTACCTCGCTGCAGTCGCTCGACCGCGAGCAGATGGAAGCGGCACGCATGGACGGTGCAAGTTCGTTCCAGCGCTTCTTCTATCTCATCATTCCGCATCTTGGCCGGCCGATGGCGGTGGTGATCATGATCGAAATGATCTTTCTGCTCAGCGTGTTCGCCGAGATCGCCATCACCACCAATGGCGGCCCGGGCAACGAGAGCACCAATCTCACTTACATGATCTTCAAGCAGTCGCTCATGAACTTTGACGTGGGTGTGGCATCGGCAGGTGCTTTGTTTGCAGTGGTGGTGGCCAACATCGTGGCGGTGTTCCTCATCCGTATCGTCGGCAAGAACCTCGACTAAGGGAACGACTGTGCGACCCAGCAATTTTCTTCCGCAACTGCTGCGCACCGTGGGTGCGTGGGCAGTGGCGCTGCCGCTGTTCTTTCCGCTCGGCTGGCTGTTTCTCACGGCCTTCAAGACTGAACTGCAGGCGATTCATGTGCCGCCGCTCTTTATTTTCGAGCCCACGCTAGACAACTTCAGTGAAGTGCAGCGCCGCAGCGACTACTTGCTGTACGCGCGCAACTCGCTCATTACCAGCCTTGGCTCAACCCTCATCGGCCTGTTGATCGCGGCACCTGCCGCGTACTCGATGGCCTTCTTCCGTACGAAGAGGACGCGCGACATCCTGATGTGGATGCTTTCCACCAAGATGATGCCGGCGGTGGGTGCGCTGGTGCCGATCTACGTTCTCGCGCAGACCGCGGGCCTGCTGGATTCGCTCACCGCGCTGACCATTGTGTTCACGCTGGCGAACCTGCCGATCATGGTGTGGATGCTCTACAGCGCCTACAAGGACATTCCGAACGAGATACTGGAAGCCGCACGCATGGAC
>NZ_JBFUCA010000563.1:0-2619 GCF_056405475.1 Polaromonas sp. P1_G4 | reverse complement strand
GTGTGGAAGGTGCGCATTTTGACGACCTGGCCCACATCCTGTTTGACCAGGCCTTGCTGGCCGAAGGCGGCATGCCTGAAGACCCAGCGGCGTACGTGCGGCGGGTGAACGCGCTGCTGGTGTAGGCGTCGCGCGACAATTCAGCAGCAAAAGCAAAAAAGAGGCAAAAAACGCCTCTTTTTCTCATCAAATCGGCCTGAAACCCTTTATATACGTGCGCGAGCAGCTATCAAATAAATAGCAATTTCCGAGCCGTAGGGGGCGTAGATACGCCCACTCAACACACCAGCGGCGCTTCCTGCATCGCCTCAGTCTGCTCTTCCAGCATATCGACCTGGCTTTTCCAGTAGTCGCTGGAGCCGAACCAGGGGAAATTGATCGGGAAGATCGGGTCATGCCAACGCTGTGCCAGCCAGGCGCTGTAGTGCACCAGGCGCAGCGTGCGCAGCGGCTCGATCAGCGCGAGCTCGCGCCGGTCGAATTCGCGGAACTCTTCGTAGCCGTCTACGAGCGCACCCAGCTGGCGGGTGCACTGCGCGCGGTCGCCCGACACCAGCATCCACAAATCCTGCACCGCCGGGCCGGTACGCGCATCGTCCAGGTCGACAAAATGCGGGCCGGCCAGCGGCAGGCCCTCGGGTGTCCACAAAATGTTGCCGGGGTGGCAGTCACCGTGCAGGCGCAGGTTCTTCACGTCGCCCACGCTTTCAAACACGGTTTGCGCCACCAGCATGGCTTCATCAAACGCCTTGCGCCAGCGCGACTCCATGTCCAGCGGGATGTAGCCGTGGGAACCTTGGGCGCCATGGTTGCCGCCCGCCAGCAGGATGTCGCGCGAGGCATAACCAAAGGTCTGCAGGTTCAGGGCCGGCCGGTGCGCAAACGGTTTGGCGCTGCCAACGGTGTGGATGCGCGCCAGGAAACGGCCTATCCATTCCAGCACTTCCAGGTTGTCCAGCTCGGGCCGCCGCCCGCCGCGGCTGGGCGACACGCTGAAACTGAAGCCCTTGAAGTGGTGCACCGTGCGGCCTTCCAGCACCAGCGCGCCCACTACAGGTATCTCGGCGGCCATCAGCTCGGCGGCGAAGGCGTGTTCTTCGGCAATCTGTTCATCGGTCCAGCGGTCCGGCCGGTAAAACTTGGCCACCACGACATCGCCCGCCAGGTCTGCGTCGCCCACGGGGCTCTCAAGATGGATCTGGTAAACCCGGTTCTCGTAGCTCGAAAGCGCCATCAGACGGCCGTCGCCCAGCAAACCGACGCTGGCCAGCGCATCGAGCACCACGTCAGGTGTCAATGTCTCGTACGCGTGCAGCGTTGCGTGCGCTGGAGCCTTGTGTTTTTCTGTCATGCCTGATTGTCGGCGCAGATGACGGTGCGCTGCCAGCAGGGGCTTGTAAACGCCTGTTTCTCAAGCGAAAAATGCCTGCAGGCCAATAAAAACGGGCGCGAGCAGCTATAAAAACCGTAGCGCCTGTCCGTTGAAGGTGGAAAGAATCAGGGCTGCAGGATGTGGCCGGTGCGCGGGTCTCCCTTGCCGGCCAGCACTTCCTGGTAAGCGGTTTGCACCGCAGTCTGCCCGGCATGCCGCTGGGCGATGAGCCAGGGCGTTTTGGCACCCGTCACCTGCTGCGTGAAATCCCGCCAGGCGCGCACCAGCTGCTTTCCAAAGCCTTCTTCACCCCAGTCGGTGATGCGTTTCTTGACCTGTGAAGGTGCAAAGAACAGCGTGGGCCGGGGGCCGGGCAAGTCTTTTGCGCAGCCTTTGGCGGCCAGGTCGTCCACATGCGTGCCGCCTATCGAACAGTTGTAGCGAAGCTGGCCAAAGCGCGTATGAATGCGCTGGCGCAGGCCGGCGCTGCCCGCGAAGTCGACGTACACGCAAGCCGTGTCGGCAGCAATCGCCTCGAGCTGGTCATAGGTCACTACGCGGCTGTAGCACCCCAGGCTTTCACAAAAAGCGACGTTGCCTGGCGAAGTCAGCGCTATCACCTCAATACCCGGCCGCTTTGCCAGCTGAAAGGCTGTGCCATATGCCGTTTTGCTGGAGGCGCTGGACAGCAGCATGGCGTTGGCGCCGAAGAAGTCGTTGTCCGCCAGAAAGTCGTCAATCAGGAAGGAGGTGATGAACAGCGGGCGCAGCAGCGACTGCACATCTTCGGTGGCCGCGTCGTAAAACGGGTCCGCGCTGCAGCGCATGTACTGGTTGTAGGCCACCGGCAAGGCCCGCCGGTGCGCGGCGCCGTCAAAGAAGCCGGCGGGCGTCACGCGGGCCGGCTGCAGCACCAGCTCGCCGGCCATGGGGTAGTAGCCGTAAAACTTCTCCCCCACGGCTACGCCCTCGCATTGCGACTCCGCCACCGTGGCAAACCCCCAGACCGGGATGCAGCCCCAGCCGTCTTCCCCGGTCGGGAAAAACTGCCAGTAGTTCATCGCCTCGCCAAAGGCCGCGTACGTGATGTTGTTGGAGGTCAGCGCAAATGAGTCGATGCGCAGCCGCACCTGGCCGGTCGTGAGCGGCAAATGCGGATCGGTGTGCCAGCGAGTTTGGGCAAGGTCATCTTTCCGGACCTGAAAGGAGGTTGTGAGGGCGGTGTCGTTCATGCACAGCACCCTAAA
>NZ_JBFUCA010000562.1:0-2631 GCF_056405475.1 Polaromonas sp. P1_G4 | reverse complement strand
ACATCCAGGTGCGCGACAAGCGGCGTTTCAAGCGTTTGCGCGAAGAATCCAAAAGTTTTGAATCGCTGCCCATACGCACGCGCCTGACCGACGAGGAAGTCGCCCGGTTCGCGGCGCAGCGTTTCCGGTTCCCGGGTGTGGACATCAAGGCCAGGCTGTTTCGCAGCTACCCGTATGGCGAGCTGGGAAGCCACGTGGTGGGCTACATCGGCCGCATCAACCAGGCAGAAAAAGAAGTCATCGAAGGCAGCGAAGACGAAGGCAACTACCGCGGCACCGACTACATCGGCAAGCTCGGCGTCGAGCAGAGTTTTGAGCAGCAGCTGCACGGCACCACCGGTGTCGAACAGGTCGAGACCTCGGCGGGCGGCCGCGCCATGCGCAAACTCGCCAGCAACCCGGCCACGCCCGGCAACACCGTCATGCTGTCGCTGGACATCCGCCTGCAGAAGCTGGTGGAAGACATGTTCGGCGACCGGCGCGGCGCGCTGGTGGCGATGGACCCGAAGACCGGCGACGTGCTGGCGTTTGTCAGCAAGCCGACGTTCGACCCCAACCTGTTCGTGGACGGCATTGACACGGAGAGCTGGCAATACCTGCGCGACTCGCTGGACAAGCCCCTGCTCAACCGCGCGCTGCGCGGCACCTACCCGCCGGGCTCCACCTACAAGCCCTTCATGGCCATGGCGGCACTGGAAACCGGAAAGCGCTCCGCCAGTTTCATCGTCAACGACAACGCCTCCTGGAGTTTCGGCGGCCACGTCTTCCGCAGCCACGGCGACATCGCACTCGGGGCTGTGGACATGTACCGCGCCATCGTGAAGTCCAGCAACGTGTACTTTTATTCACTGGCCAACGAACTCGGCGTGGACGCCATGCACGACTTCATGCAGCCGCTGGGCTTTGGGCAAATCACCGGCATCGATATCAGCGGTGAAGTCACGGGCGTGCTGCCCAGCCAGGACTGGAAACGCAAGGCCTATAAAAGGCCGGAGCACCAGAAGTGGTACCCGGGTGAAACCATTTCGCTGGGTATCGGGCAGGGCTACAACACTTTCACCATGCTGCAGCTGGCGCAGGCCACGGCCGTGCTGGCCAACAACGGTGTCAAGCACAGGCCGCGGCTGGTGATCGGCACGCAGGACCCGGTGACGCGCGTGATGCACCCGCTACCGGCCGATGCGCCGGAAAACCTGGGCTACAAGGCTGAAAACATCGCGATCGTGCGCAAGGCCCTGGTCGGCGTTACCCAGGAAGGCACCTCGGCCCGCGTGTTTGCCGGCGCGGGTTACCTGAGCGGCGGCAAAACCGGCACGGCGCAGGCGGTCACCATCGGCCAGAAAGACAAGTACAACAGCAGCAAGATGGAAGAGTACCAGCGTGACCACGCTGTTTACATGGCGTTTGCGCCGGCCGAAGACCCCAGGATCGCGCTGGCGGTGATCGTGGAAAACGCCGGCTGGGGCGCCGGGGTGGCGGCGCCGATTGCACGGCGTGTTTTTGACTATGTGCTGCTGGGCCAATACCCGAGCGAGGAAGACATGGTGGCGGTGCAGAAGGGGCTGGCGGCAGCGCCCATCGGCAAGCCGCGTCAGGCCGCCGACGTGGCCGGCCAGCTGTCGGCCGGCGCAGCAGGCGCTTCCCCCGGCCCCACGAACGCCGCGGCTGCCGCTGCCGCCAAGGCCAGGACGGCGGCGATTGCGGAGGCGCTCAGCAAGCTGCCGCCGCCCATGGCGGCGGCGGGCATCAACCCCGATTGAGCCGGCCGTCGCTATCGATTTGAGAGCTGCTTGCGCATGCCTTTATTGGGCTGGACGCCAATTTGGTCATTAAACAGTGATGGCCGGATTTCAAGCAAAATCCGCCGAAAACCCATACAGGACGTGCGCAAGAAGCTACTAAATCAATAGCAAACTGGCAGCACGCCGTCAGCGCGCAAATGCGTCAAAAGCGGTTTTCAGGATCAGCGCGCTGACCACGGCGATAAACACCCCGCGCACAAAACCAGCCCCATGTTTCAAGGCCAGGCGGGTGCCCAGCAGGCTGCCTGCTACGTTGGCCACGGCCATCGTGAGGGCGAAATGCCACCAGACATGGCCTTTATAGGCAAAGAGCGCCAGCGCCGCCAGGTTGGTGGCGGTGTTGAGCAGCTTGGCCGAAGCCGACGCGTTCAAAAAGTCATAACCCAGCCAGCGCACAAATAAAAATACAAAAAAGCTGCCGGTGCCCGGGCCGAAGAAGCCGTCGTAAAACCCCAAAACCAGCCCGATGCAGCAGGCCGCCGCGGTCTCGGCACGGCCGGTAAAGCGGGGCGTGTGGTGGCGGCCCAGCTCCTTCCTGGCCAGGGTGTAAAGCAGTACCGCCAGCAGCACAAAGGGCAGGGCCTTGCGCAAAAATCCCGGCGAGATGACGGTAACCAGCCAGGCGCCCGCCAGCGAGCCGGTAAACCCGGCGGTGGCCGCCGGCAGCAGTGCCGTCCAGCGAAGCTCCACGCGGCGGGCATATTGGGCCGTGGCAACCGCGGTGCCCCAGACCGAGGCCCCCTTGTTCACCCCAAACAGGGTGGCAGGATGCGTGGTGGGGAAAACCGCAAAAAGGGCCGGCACCAGGATCAGCCCGCCGCCCCCGACG
>NZ_JBFUCA010000561.1:0-2640 GCF_056405475.1 Polaromonas sp. P1_G4 | reverse complement strand
CTACTACCCCTGATGCCCGCAGGGCCCGCCATCATGGGGCGGTGACAGGTTCCAGCCCGGTTTTCCGGATGACGGGCGCGGCCGCCGCAGTGGTAAAGAAACGAATCAATGCACGTGCGGCATCCTGCTCGACAGCATCGGCGGCAATGCCTGCTGAAAACACGGTGACGCGCTGCACTTCATCCGGCAGCGGCCCCACATAGTCGATGCCCGGAACCGGAAGCAGTTCGCTGACCTGCTGGAAGCCCAGTTCGGCATCGCCGCGGGCCACCACGCTGCCCACCCGCTCGCTGAGTATTTTGGTGCTTTTGCCTGCCACCTGCGCGGAAATTCCCAGGCGCTGGAACAGCTCGGTCGAAATATAGACACCGCTCGCGCTGGCCGAGTAGGCAATGGACCGCGCGTCCAGCAGCGTGCGCCTGAGCGCGTCGACCGTGCTGATGTCCGGCTTGGGCGCACCTGCGCGTACCACCATGCCGATCAGTGAGCGCACCAGGTCCACCCGGCTGCCGGCTTGCACCTTGCCCTGGCTCACGAGCGCATCCAGCGCCGGCGCCGCCAGGATCACGATGTCGGCCCGCTCCTTGCGCGCCAGCCTGTTCGGGATGGCGTCCGGCGCGTCGCCCATGGACGCGCCATAAGCGGCAATGACCTTGTGCCCGGTTGCACGCTCAAAGGCCGGCACCAGTTCGTTGTAGGCGGCGGTAAAACCACCCGAGGTCATCACATGTATATCGGCCGCCCAAGCGCCGCCGCCGGGCCACACCAGCACGGGCAGCAGCAGCCAGAAGATCCTGCAGAACTTCAGAAGTTGTTGCATGCCATCTCCTCGCTTTCTTCGACTTCTTCGACTTCTTCGACTTCTTCGACTTCTTCGACTTGCTGCGTGGATGCGTGACTCAGCGCACGCACTCAAACCCGTACTGCTCGGGGGTCGGCTTTGTCACCAGCCGGGCATGCAGGCCGCGCTTCTGGCATTCCATTTCAGCGATGTCGGTGGCTTCGCCCAATTTCGACGGGCGGGCTTTGACCACAATCTGCTTTTCATTGACGCTGACCAGTTCGGCGGCGCAACCGGAGATCAGGACGCAGGCGAGCAGGGGGAACAGTGTTTTCATGGTTGTTTCCTTCTAAAGATAAAGATAAAAATCAAGATAATTTTTGCCGTCAGGATTTTTAAGTAAAAATCGGTTGAAACCCTTTGTGGATAAGCGCGACCAGCTATCAATTTGGTAGCGTATTGCGGCCGCGCCTACCCCAGCCCCAGCGCTTTGTACACCCGCAGCGCGCCATAGGCATCGTTGGCCGCGTAAATGATCTGCGCTTCCGTCAGCCGTTCATTGGCCCAGTTGGAGGTGGCGGCTTTCTTGGATTTGAGGAAGCGCTTGTTGAACATCACGGCCACGGCGCCGCGCACGCCCATGTCCTTGCGGTAGCCGCGCTCGCGGAACACCACGTTCAGGTCCAGCACGCCCTGCAGGTCTGTGCCCAGCTTGCGGATGATGCGGCGCTGGTCGTCCCCCAGGCCGAAGCCGGCCTTGATGATGGCAGGCGAGCTCAGCAGCAACCCGACCACGCGGCGGCATTCGGCATCTTCGAGCTGGAAGATCCAGGCCTTGTCGAGCGTCGAAAGCTGCACGATGTGCGGCCCTTCAGACGCCTCGTTTTTGGCAAAGGTCGGTTTCGACTCGGTGTCAAAGCCCAGCACCGTGGCGCCGGCCAGGGCCTGCAGCGCTGCGGCGGCCTGGGCCGGTGTCGCCACCACCTGGATCTGTCCCAGGCTCAGCCGGTCGAACGGCTCCAGCAGGGCAATTTCTTCTTTTCCGGGGGTCGGGTGACGCTCTGTCATGGGTATTGGGGCATAAGTGGGCAAAAAACAGGGCTGCGGCAAGGTCTGTGCAAGGCTAGAGCTTACAGTCAGGGTTGGCGCATTACATCGGACGCCCCCGACCGCCCTCACTCACCCACATCATGGCAGCAGCACAAAGCATCACCACCGAGCAATACAAGCTCTTTCCGTCGCCGCGCAACCGGCACCGCACGATTTTTCTGCACCAGGTGTTTGTGCCGCACTCCTTCATGCTGATCGACATGGAAAGCTACGGGCTCAAGGGCAAATACAGCCTGTTCGGCGCCTGCCGCCTCGCCGACATGCGCATGGGGCAACTGGTGACGA
Source organism: Polaromonas sp. P1_G4 (assembly GCF_056405475.1). Taxonomy (NCBI): domain Bacteria; kingdom Pseudomonadati; phylum Pseudomonadota; class Betaproteobacteria; order Burkholderiales; family Comamonadaceae; genus Polaromonas; species Polaromonas sp. P1_G4. The sequence continues at coordinate 464 of NZ_JBFUCA010000561.1, read as the reverse complement.
TGGAGCTGCCCGAGGACGAAGCGACCTTCAATGCGAAGTTTGTGCCGGACTGACACGAGCCGCGCATTCAGCCCGATTTACCGCATGCCGCTGACGCCGCGCAGCATTTCATGCACATCGTGTGTCATCACCGCCAGAAACGCCGCCAGGGCCAGGTAATAAAAGCCGTACTCAAACCGCGTGGCGGCGCTGGTGGCGTAATAGGTTTTCGCTTCTTCGCTGTCTGATTTGTAGCGTATGGCCTTCAGCAGCTGCGGCCCGGCCAGCAGCGCCATCAGGATCAGCATGGGGCTGGGCCGCCAGAAGAACAGGCCCACCAGCACCGGCACCCCCAGAAACCAGATGCGCGGCGACAGCACCGCGGTGATGCGGCCTCCGTCAAACGGAGACAGCGGAATCAGGTTGAAGAGGTTCAGGAAAAAGCCGGAATAGGCAATCGCCAGCAGCAGGTTGCTGTCCTGGTC
>NZ_JBFUCA010000560.1:0-2644 GCF_056405475.1 Polaromonas sp. P1_G4 | reverse complement strand
AGGTGGTGCAGGACGTTTCGCTGTCCGTGCAAAAAGGCGAAGTCGTGGGCCTGCTGGGCCCCAACGGCGCGGGCAAAACGACCTCGTTCTACATGATCGTGGGCCTGGTGCGCGCCGATGCAGGCRAAATTTCCATCGACGGCGAGTCGGTCGAGCACATGCCGATTCACCTGCGTGCCCGCCTGGGCCTGAGCTACCTGCCGCAGGAAGCGTCGATTTTCCGCAAGCTCACGGTCGAAGAAAACGTGCGTGCCGTGCTGGAGCTGCAGCTCGACAAAACCGGAAAGCCGCTGGGGCGCGCAGACATCGAGTCGCGGCTCGACGCGCTGCTGCAGGATTTGCGGGTAGATCATTTGCGCAACTCACCGGCACCGGCGCTCTCGGGCGGCGAGCGCCGCCGGGTCGAAATCGCGCGGGCGCTGGCAACCCAGCCGCGCTTCATCCTGCTGGATGAGCCCTTTGCCGGTATCGACCCCATTGCCGTGATCGAAATCCAGCGCATCATCGGTTTCCTCAAATCGCGCGGCATCGGCGTGCTGATCACCGACCACAACGTGCGTGAAACACTGGGCATTTGCGACCACGCCTACATCATCAGCGACGGCCATGTGCTGGCGCAAGGCACACCGTCCGAGATCGTGAACAACGCCGATGTACGAAGAGTCTATCTCGGCGAACACTTCAAGATGTGAAGATGGTTCCCCCCTGTTGTCGCTCACTTCGTGTAGCTCCCTCTCCCCCTCTGGGGACGGCGCCTGCGGCCTGGCGAAGCCAGTTCCGCGGCCCCTGCTGGCCGAAGACATGTCGTTTTATCTTTCCGCACATTTGAAAATCCAGTGAAACAAGGCCTGTCACTCCGCGTCTCGCAGCATCTTGCGCTGACGCCCCAGCTGCAGCAGTCGATCCGGCTGTTGCAGCTGTCGACGCTTGAGTTGAGCCAGGAGGTCGAGCAGATGCTCGACGAAAACCCGTTTCTGGAAGTGTCGGAAGAGACGGCGGTGCGCGAAGAGTTTGGGCTGGAGCACATCAACACGCCGGTAAGCCAGGACAGCCGCGAGTTTGAATCTGCTACGGATTCGATAGCTGGCGGCGCAGACGAGACTGGCGCTACAGCCCCGAATGACGCAGAAGTCAGTGCGGAGCCCAAGCTCGAGGAAAGCTGGGAAGGCGATGGCACGGTAGAAACCACGCCCGACGACAGCGAGTGGGGAAGCGACGCACCGGCGCGCAAGAACAACAATGAAGAGAGCGAAGCCGAGGCCTCCGACCTCACGGGCAGCCATGAGTCGCTGCAGGACCACCTGCACCGGCAATCGCTGAGCTTGCGCCTGTCGGAGGAAGATCGCGCCGCGCTGCACTTCCTCATTGAATCGCTCAACGACGACGGCTACCTTGAAGACAGCCTGGCGTCGCTCGCGGCCGGTCTTGCAAGAGATGACATGGCGCAGGCGGAAGAGCTGGAGCAGCGTTTTGCGATGGCGCTCAAGCTGCTGCACCACATGGAGCCTGYCGGTGTCGGTGCGCGCAACCTGGCGGAATGCCTGAGCCTGCAACTGCTGGACTGCAAGGACTGCGAAGAAACCCGCGCAGCCATTGCCATGTGCAAGCAACCCATGGAGCTGCTGGCCAAGCGCGATGTCAAGCGCCTGTCGCACCTGTGTGGGTTCACCGAAGCCGCCATCAAGGGCGCCATCACGGTGATTGGCCGGCTCGACCCCAAGCCCGGGCGCCGCTTTGTGAACGTGGAGCGCAACCTGATCGTGCCCGACGTCATCGTCATCAAATCGGGCCGGGGCTTCAAGGTTTCGCTCAATGGCGACGTCATGCCGCGCCTTCGCGTGCACGACATTTATGCCAATGCCCTCAAGCAGCACAAAGGCCAGGGCGGCCAGGCGCTGCAGCAGCGCCTGCAGGAGGCCCGCTGGTTCATCAAGAACATCCAGCAGCGCTTTGACACCATCCTGCGCGTAAGCAGCGCGATTGTGGAACGGCAGAAAAACTTCTTCACGCACGGCGAACTCGCCATGCGGCCGCTGGTGCTGCGCGAAATCGCCGATGAACTGGGCCTGCATGAGTCCACCATCTCCCGCGTGACCACGGCCAAGTACATGGGCACCCCTTTCGGTACTTTCGAGCTCAAGTATTTCTTCGGTTCCGCACTCGGCACCGAAACCGGCGGCAATGCTTCCAGCACAGCGGTGCGCGCGCTCATCAAACAATTTGTCTCGTCAGAAAGCCTCAAGAAGCCGCTCAGCGACAACCAGATTTCCGAAATGCTCAAGGAGCAGGGCATTGAATGCGCCCGCCGCACCGTGGCCAAGTACCGCGAGGCGCTCCGCATCGCGCCCGCCAACCTGCGCAAATCACTCTAGCCGCCCAATCAGGCCGCGCTGCCCCGCCCCTCAAAGTCAGTCATGAATCAACTCCAACTCTTTTTACCGTGCGCCGCAGGCGTCGAAACCCTGCTGGCCACCGAGGTCAAGCGTGTCACCGGGATCGACGGCAAAGCCTGGCGCGCCGGCGTGCAGCTGCAGGCTTCGTGGCGCGACGCGTTGCAGCTCAACCTGCACAGCCGKCTGGCGCAGCGCGTGCTGATCGAGCTGCAGCACAACCAGTACCGCAGCGAACAAGACCTCTACAACGC
>NZ_JBFUCA010000559.1:0-2645 GCF_056405475.1 Polaromonas sp. P1_G4 | reverse complement strand
CTTCAGGGCAACCCATGAAAAAAGCCGCTTGAAGCGGCTTTTTTCATGACAGGTAAACGCTATTAATTCAGGAGCTGGTTGCGCCCGTCTTTATTGGGCTGCAGCCATTTTTCCCTTAAACAGCGAATTGATCAAAACTTGGGCATGCCTTTCATGCCGCCCATGCGTTTCATCATTTTCATCATCCCGCTGCCCTTCATCTTTCTCATCATGCCCTGCATCTGCTCGAACTCATTGAGCAGGCGGTTGACTTCCTGAACATGCACGCCGGAACCGGCAGCAATGCGGCGCTTGCGGGTGGCCTTGATGAGTTCGGGCTTGCGGCGCTCCAGCGGCGTCATGCTCTGGATGATGCCTTCCTTGCGCTTGATGTCTTTCTCGGCTTTGTCCATATCGACCTGGCCGGCCTTGGCCGCCATTTGCGCGGGCAGCTTTTCCAGAAGGCTTGAGAGCCCGCCCATGTTCTTCATTTGCTGCAACTGGCTGAGGAAGTCGTTGAGGTCAAAGCCGTCGCCGGACTTGATCTTGGCGGCGAGCTTCTGGGCAGAGGCCATGTCCACCCCGGCGGCCACCTGCTCGACCAGCGCAAGAATGTCACCCATGCCAAGGATGCGGCCGGCGTGTCGCTCGGCGTCGAACACCTCCAGGCCGTCGATTTTCTCGCTGGTACCGGAGAATTTGATGGGGGCGCCGGTGATCTGGCGCACGCTGAGCGCCGCACCGCCGCGTGAATCGCCGTCGGTCTTGGTCAGGATGATGCCGGTGAGCGGCAAGGCTTCCTTGAAGGCCTTGGCAGTGTTGACCGCATCCTGGCCCTGCATCGCATCGACCACGAAAAGCGTTTCAACCGGGTTCAGGATCGCATGCAACTCCTTGATTTCGGCCATCAGGGCCTCATCGATGGCCAGGCGGCCAGCCGTGTCGACCAGCAACACGTCAAAGAAATGCTTGCGGGCGTAGTCAATGGCGGCTCGCGCGATGTCGGCCGGCTTCTGGTCAGGCGTGCTGGGAAACCATTCGGCGCCGGCCTGTTTGGTGACCGTCTTGAGCTGTTCAATGGCGGCAGGGCGATAGACGTCGCCTGAAACGGTCAGCACCTTTTTCTTGCGCTTTTCGATCAGGTGCTTGGCCAGCTTGGCGGTAGTGGTGGTTTTACCCGCGCCCTGCAGGCCGGCCATCAGGATGACCGCCGGCGGCTGGGCTGCCAGGTTGATATCGCTCACCCCCTCGCCCATGGTAGCGGCGAGTTCCTTGTTGACAATACCCACCAGCGCCTGGCCCGGCGAGAGAGAACCCATCACTTCCTGGCCCAGCGCTTTTTCCTTGACCCGGGCAATGAAGTCGCGCACCACCGGCAGCGCAACGTCGGCCTCGAGCAAGGCCATGCGTACCTCGCGCAACATGTCCTGCACGTTGGATTCGGTGATGCGGGCCTGGCCTCGCATTTCCTTGACGAGACGGGATAACTTGTCGGTAAGAGCTGAGGCCATGGGAAGGCGCCACGAACGCGGCGCAGTTAGGTGGAAAAGAAAGGCTGCAGCGGAAGGCTGCCAGAAAGGGGGAAAAGAGGCAGTAAAGGCTAAACTCTAGCCATGATTTTAGCTTTGAGCGACTGGTGGGGTCTTGCAGCGGCAGCCGGTGCTGCCGTCGCCTACGCTGCATTGGCTCTAGCCTCCCCGCGCCTCGGCCCCGCCGCCATCCGCGGCCTGCTGCTGGCGGCCTGGCTGCTGCACGCGCTGGCGCTGGCCGATGGCCTGCTGGGCGAGCCCCCGCGTTTCGGCTTTGCACCGGCGCTGTCCATGACGGTCTGGCTGGTGCTGACCGTTTACGCCATCGAAAGCCGCCTGTTTCCACAACTCCAGGCCCACTGGGCGTTGGCAGGGCTGGGCAGCGCAGCTGTCATCCTGACGGTCATTTTCCCCGGTACCACCTATCACGCCATCGCGTCCCCCTGGCTGCCGTTGCACTGGGCCCTGGGCATCGCGTCTTATGGGCTGTTTGCCGCCGCAGTGGTGCACGGCTGGCTGATGACGCGCTCCGAGCGCTCCATCCGGCTGGCCGCACAAACCGATGCGGGCGTGCCGCTGTTGACGCTGGAGCGGCTCACCTTCCGCTTCGTGGAGGCCGGCTTTGTATTGCTGTCGGCCACGCTATTTGTAGGCTGGCTGTTCGCCGAAACACTCTACGGGCCCGGCCTGGCCTGGAAATGGAACCATAAAACCGTGTTTTCGGTCCTGGCCTGGCTGACGTTTGCCGGCCTGCTGATCGGCCGGGCGCGCCTCGGATGGCGTGGCCGCAAGGCCGTCCGTGTGCTGTACCTGGGCTCCGGCCTGCTGCTGCTGGGCTACGCCGGTTCGCGCTTTGTACTTGAAGTCATTCTGAGGCGGGCATGAAATACCTTCTGGTCATGGGATTCGTGCTGGTGGTTTTCTGGCTCTGGCGCCACAACCGCGATGCGGAAAGAAACGATGCGGCGGCTGCCCGCCCCCGCCAGGCACCGGGCCGCGAAACGGCCGTTGCGGAGATGATCGCATGCGATGTCTGCCACGTGCATTTGCCGAAGTCCGACGCCCTGACAGGCGGCAAGGGGATTTATTGCAGTGACGCGCATCGCCGCCAGGCAGGAGACTAGGGCCTGCTAACAC
>NZ_JBFUCA010000558.1:0-2648 GCF_056405475.1 Polaromonas sp. P1_G4 | reverse complement strand
GCCGGGCCGCGGGGTTGCGGGGCGGCGGGAGGTTGCCCGCCAGCACCGTGTTTTTGTCGTCGATCAGTGTGACCGCGTATTTGGCCGTCACATCCGTCGGCACGCCAAAGCGCAGCAGCCCGTCGATGGAGTATTCGCCCATGATGACGCCGGCAAATTTCCCCTGGTCATCGAGCGGCACCTGCAACTGCAGGGTAGGGGTGTTGTAGCCGCTGGCTTCCTTGGTCACCAGCGGGCGTGAATACACCGGTTGCCGCAGGTCTCTTGCCAGGTCGTAGGTGCCGTCTGTTTCGCCGACCTTGAGCTGCTCGCCGGCGCCGCGCAACTGGCTGGCGTTGGCGCTGGGCGATACATAGGCCACCTTGATCCGCCGCCTGCTGTCCACCCAGGTGACTGCCATGAGTTCGGGGTACTGGTTGACCAGGGATTCGGCCTGCGAGATGAATTCTTCCGTATCCACTTCCTTGTTGGAGACATCCCGCCCGATGCGCATGAGCTGCTCCTGGCGTTCCAGAAGGCGCAGGCGCAGGCGCTGCTGGGCGTATTCCACATCGCGCTTGACGGCCTGTTGCTCGCGGTCGATTTCTTCGATGCGCAGGTAACCGAAGGCTGCGATCACGGCTGCCAGAAACAGCACCACGGCCAGCAGGGGCCCCAAGGTGATGAAACGGTCCTGGCGCGACGGCGACTGCTTGCGCCACCAGCGCCTCCACAGGGCAAAGGTGGCGGAGTTCGCCATCGTGTCGGCGGGGGCAGGGGCTTGCTGGGTCATAGGGATGATGCAGTTTAAGTGAGATGCCCCTCTGTGGTCAGGGTTGACCCTGATCTTTTAAGGTGAGGCTGTGGGCTGCGCTGTCACATCGCTGGTTTCGATAAAGCAACCGGTATTTGCCAAGGGCATTTCCCCGCAGGTATCGATTTGCTGAACTTCCGTGAAATTTCTTAATGTGAAATCAATAAGCACTATTTGAAATTTAACAAATATTGTGAGAAACTAGGGTCTTGAATCTAATTTGCGTTTAAAACACGCTTAGGCGCAATTGGACACAGGCTCCGCGCACAGCCCGACAAGAGGCTGTATTGCGGATTAACAAAGCTTTATCAGGCTACTCAGGAGACAAAAAATGGCTGCCATTCCGAACCAAGCGGGCGACAACTTGCGCGCTGCCGCCAACGACGCGCTGGACAAGGACACCCAGGAAACCCGTGAATGGATGGACGCCCTGTCCGCCGTCATCGAAAGTGAAGGTCCCGAGCGCGCCCACTTTCTGCTCGAGCAACTCCTTGAGCACGCCCGCCAGAAAAGCATCGACATGCCTTTCTCGGCCAATACGGGCTATGTCAACACCATTGAAACCGACCACGAAGAGCGCTCTCCTGGCAACCTCGAGATCGAAGAACGTCTGCGCGCCTACATGCGCTGGAACGCCATGGCCATGGTAGTCAAGGCCAACCGCCTGCATCCGGCAGATGGCGGTGATTTGGGCGGCCACATCGGCTCCTTTGCCTCGCTGGCCAGCCTGTTCGGCGCCGGCTTCAACCATTTCTGGCATGCCGAGAGTGAAAACCACGGCGGCGACTGCCTTTACATCCAGGGCCACGTGTCGCCCGGTGTCTATGCCCGCGCCTACCTTGAAGGCCGCCTGACCGAAGAGCAACTGCTCAACTTCCGCCAGGAAGTCGATGGCAAGGGCCTGTCCAGCTACCCGCATCCCAAGCTGATGCCTGAGTTCTGGCAGTTCCCCACCGTCTCAATGGGCCTGGGCCCATTGATGGCGATTTACCAGGCGCGTTTCCTCAAGTATCTGCACGCCCGCGGCATTGCCAACACTGAAAACCGCAAGGTCTGGGTCTTCTGCGGCGACGGCGAGATGGACGAAGTCGAATCGATGGGCGCCATCGGCCTGGCCGCGCGCGAAAAGCTCGACAACCTCGTCTTTGTCATCAACTGCAACCTGCAGCGCCTCGACGGCCCGGTTCGCGGCAACGGCAAGATCATCCAGGAGCTCGAAGGCGAGTTCCGCGGTGCCGGCTGGAACGTCATCAAGCTCATCTGGGGCAGCAACTGGGATCCGCTGCTGGCCCGCGACAAGGACGGCGCGCTCAGGAAGGTCATGATGGACACGGTCGACGGCGACTACCAGGCCATGAAGGCCAACGACGGCGCCTTCGTCCGCAAGCACTTCTTCGGCAAAGACCCACGCACGCTCGAGATGGTCGCCAAGATGAGCGACGACGACATCTGGAACCTGCGCCGTGGCGGCCATGATTCGCAAAAGGTCTATGCGGCCTTCCACGCGGCCGTCAAGCACGAGGGCCAGCCCACCGTCTTGCTGATCAAGACCGTCAAAGGCTTCGGCATGGGCAAGATCGGCGAAGGCAAGAACAACGTCCACCAGACCAAAAAGCTGGCCGACGAAGACATCAAGGCCTTCCGCGACCGCTTCAACATCCCGATTCCCGACAGCCAGCTCGCCGACATCCCGTTTTACAAGCCGGCCGACGACACGCCCGAGATGCGCTACCTGCACGAGCGCCGCAAGGCCCTGGGCGGCTACCTGCCGCACCGCCGCGTCAAGGCCGACGAGCAGTTCACCGTGCCAGCACTCGAGACCTTCAAGTCGGTGATCGAGCCCACGGCCGAAGGC
>NZ_JBFUCA010000557.1:0-2652 GCF_056405475.1 Polaromonas sp. P1_G4 | reverse complement strand
GTGGAACGCTGCTGGAAATACAGACGCGCCACGTCACCGGCGAGCTGGATGGGCTGCTGCCTCTTTCGGCGACCTGGCGAAAACTGGTGACGTTCACCGCGGCTTATTACCAGCGCTCCCTGGGCGAGGTGGCGCTGGCGGCATTGCCGCCGCAACTGCGCGACCTGAGCAATGTTCAGCTGGCGCGGCGGCTCAAGCGCCCGGTGGCTGACACCAGCGGCCCGCAGGACACCGCGGCGCTGATGCCGCTCAGTGCGCAGCAGGCTCTTGCCCTGGCTGAATTTGACAACGATACCCGGCCCGCGCTGCTGTTCGGCGCCACCGGCAGCGGCAAAACCGAGGTCTACCTGCGCGCCGCGGCCCGCGTGCTGGAGCAAGACCCGACGGCACAGGTGCTGGTGATGGTGCCCGAGATCAACCTCACGCCCCAACTGCAGTCGCGCTTTGAAGAACGGTTTGCCCACCTGGGCAAAGAGCGCGTGGTGGCCTTGCACAGCGGCCTGACCCCAGCCCAGCGCCTGAAAAGCTGGCTGGCAGCCCACGCCGGCCATGCGCGCCTGGTGCTGGGCACGCGCATGGCGGTGTTCGCCTCCATGCCGAATCTGCGCCTGCTGGTGGTCGACGAGGAACATGACCCAAGCTACAAGCAGCAGGAAGGCGCCCGCTATTCGGCCCGCGACCTGGCGGTCTACCGCGCCAAGGTCGAAACCGAAGACGCCACGCATACCCACGGCCCTTGTCGTGTGCTGCTAGGCTCGGCAACACCGTCGCTGGAAAGCTGGCAGGCCACCCTCACAGGCCGCTACCAACGCCTGACCATGAGTGAACGCATCGGCGGCCCTCTAGTGACGGGCACGGAAGCGCTGCAATTTTCCGACGGGCCGCCCCTAGGAAAATTAACCCCCTCGGGGGGCAGCGAGCTACACGCAGTGAGCGAGCGTGGGGGCCTACCGCTTGTTCGGCGTGTAGACATGAACCACCAGCCCAAGCACTGCGTGATTGCGCCGCCGCTGCTGGATGCCATCGCCCAGCGCGTAGCCCGTGGCGAGCAGTCGTTGATCTTTTTAAACCGGCGCGGCTATGCGCCTGTGCTGGCCTGCCATGACTGCGGCTGGAAAAGCGAGTGCCCGCACTGCAGCGCCTACCGCGTCTTCCACAAGATAGACCGCACCCTGCGCTGCCACCACTGCGGCTTCACCGAACGCGTGCCGAGCGCCTGCCCGAGCTGCGGCAACATCGACATCGCGCCCGTGGGACGCGGCACCGAACGACTGGAAGAACATTTGGCCGAATTACTGGCCGGCGTGAAGCGGCCAGACGGCGAGCCGCCGCGCATTGCCCGTATCGACGCTGACACGACGCGGCTCAAAGGGGCGCTCGAATCGCAGCTGGCCAGCGTGCATGCGGGCGAGGTCGACGTGCTGGTCGGCACGCAGATGATCGCCAAGGGGCACGACTTCCGGCACATCACGCTGGTGGCGGCCATCAACCCTGACGGGGCGCTGTTCTCCAGCGACTTCCGCGCACCCGAGCGCCTCTTCAGCCTTTTAATGCAGGCGGGAGGCCGCGCCGGCCGTGACGCGCGACACAGCGAGGCCAGCGAGATGTGGGTGCAAACCTTTCACCCCGCCCATCCGCTTTTTGAAGCACTTAAAAAGCACGACTATCCGGGTTTTGCGACGCAGCAGTTGGCCGAGCGCGAAGCGGCGGGCATGTCACCCTTCGGTTTTTCAGCGCTGGTGCGCGCCGAGGCGCGTGCGCAGGATGTGGCACAAGGATTTCTGAACGCAGCAGCGGCCCAGGCCGAGGCGCAACAACTCACAGGGCACGAACAGGTCACCGCTTACCCGGCCGTGCCGATGACGATACAGCGCGTCGCCAATATCGAGCGCGCGCAGATGCTGGTCGAAAGCCCCTCGCGCGCAGCGCTTCAACGTTTTCTCGCGGCCTGGCAACCAACGCTGTTTGAAACGCGACAGCAGGCTGAATTCAAAAGCCTGATTCGCTGGGCGATTGATGTGGATCCGATTGCGATTTAAGCAACACGTAACACCGGGCTTTGCCGCGCTGGGAAGGTCTCTCCCTCCGTCACTTGCCGCCAGTCCTCCTGCCCCATCCAGTCGCGCAGCGCCACCGCGCCTTTAGGTGTGATCTCCAGCGCGCGCATACCCTGGCGGCGCAACAGCCAGCCGCGCTCGAGGCTGTGATTGCAGATCAGCGTGCCGAGTTGGCCGGCGACGTGGAAGCGGCGCTCGCTCCAGTCCAGGCACGGGCGGCAGTAAGGCCGTTTGGTGTTGATGCTGGTTGGCGACGTTGACAGCTCAATGCCCAGGCGCGCCAGCACGGCATTGGCCTTGGGGGTGACGTGGCCGGCTTCGCCGTCAAAGGTGATGGCGCCGTCTTCCAGCAGGTGATGGGCAATGGCCACGCCGAGGCGGCCGGCGATGTGGTCGTAGCAGCTGCGGGCCATGCGCATGGCGGCGTCCTTGGGGCCGGGCACCACGGCGCGGCGCGGCGCGGGTGCGTTCTGTGAAGCCAGTTGTGTGATGCCTTCCAGCACCCGGGCCACGTTGACCGAGGCCAGGCGGTGGTAGCGGTGCCGGCCGTGTTGCTCTACGCACAGGAGGCCGCCTTCGACCATCAGGGCCAGGT
>NZ_JBFUCA010000556.1:0-2655 GCF_056405475.1 Polaromonas sp. P1_G4 | reverse complement strand
GGTGCTGCCGCAGGCGCACCGCGACCTGATCGACATCCTCACGGCCGACCGCAACTTCCTGATGGAAGACATCGTCGAGGGCAAATCTGGCGGCACCACCATCTTGTGCAAGGGCGCACCGGGCCTGGGCAAAACGCTGACGGCCGAGGTGTACGCCGAGGTGGTGGGCAAGCCGCTGTACCGCGTGCATTCAGGCCAGCTCGGCGTGACGGCCGGCTCGGTTGAAGCCAATCTGTCGAAGATTTTGCAGCGTGCGGCCCGCTGGGATTCGGTGTTGCTGCTGGACGAGGCCGATGTCTACATCCGCCGACGCGACAACGACCTGCAGCACAACGCCATCGTGGCCGAGTTTTTGCGCACGCTCGAGTACTTCAACGGCCTGCTCTTCATGACGACCAATCGCGTGGCCGATATTGACGATGCCATTTTGTCGCGCTGCATTGCCATCATCCAGTTCGAGACGCCGACGAAAGAGAAGGCCGCGCAACTGTGGAAGTCGCTGGGGCAGCAGTTCAACGCCGAGTTGCCCGACGAGTTGGTCGCCAAGCTGACCGTGACCTACGCCGCCGCCAGCGGGCGCGATATCAAGGAGTTGCTCAAGTTGACTTCGAAGTTCTGCAAGGGCAAAAGCGAGCCGCTAAGCGAAGACGCGTTTGCGCAGTGCGCGGCTTTTCGCTGCATCGGTCAGACACCTTAAAGACTAACCATGCTGGACATGTCGCTTCTGGGTGGCGCGCTGTTGGGACGGCTTTCATTTCGCCCCGGCCCACGGCCCCATCAAAACCCCTTGCCTGCGGGCCGGTACAACCTGGGCATTGCCGAAGAGCGCGACGCCGTACTGATCGTGCCCGACGGCCTGAGGCCCGATGCGCCTGCGCCTCTGCTGGTGATGTTCCACGGCGCAGGCGGCAGCGCCGACAAGGTGCTGCCCTTCCTCATCGAGCATGTACAGCAGCGGGGGTTCTTGCTGTTGCTGCCGCAGTCGCAGTTTCCGACCTGGGACATCGTCATAGGCGGCAACGGCCCTGACCTGGAACGGTTGGACAAGGCCCTGGCGGAAGTCGCTTCAAGGTTTGCGATAGACCCGACCCATCTGGCTTTCGCCGGGTTTTCCGACGGCGGAAGTTACGCACTCTCGTCAGGCGTCACCAATGGCGACATCGCCAGCCATGTGATTGTTTTCTCAGGCGGTTTCATGTCGGTTTTCACACAAGAAGGCACGCCCCGCATCTTCATCGCGCATGGTCTGCAAGACGCGCAATTGCCGATAGAGACCAGCGCACACCCCCACGCGGAAAAGCTCAAAGCTGCGGGTTATGACGTCACCACGGTGGACTTCAATGGCCCGCACCGGATTGAGCCTCCTGTGGTGGCGCTGGCGATGGAGTTTTTTTTGGGGCCGCTGACGCCCAAATGAAAAGCCGTCGGCATACCCTGTGCCGCGAATGTGCGCCAGGCCATGAAAAAGGCCGCTTGCTGAAATTCAGCAAGCGGCCTTGGTCGTTATGGCTGGGGTCAATTGAAAGATGCGTTGAAACCCCCGTAAACAGGCGCATTTGTTGTAACAGCGCCGCGAATCTACCCCTGTCTATACCCCCGTCATGAGTTCTGACTACCGAGGAGAGACTGATGTTCCTAAAACCAGAATCCCTTTCAGAGACGGCAATTAGCAAAGGCTGATTGCGTCGAGCTCACGTAAGCAGTGATCGACTAGTGATCAGTAATAGCGCGGCCATTTCTCTGGCTTAGCCTCTATGTAGCCAAGCATGTCGCGTAGCAATTCGCCTTCGCCCGTAGAACCCGGCAAGTACGTCTGAGAGTTGAATTGCTCAGATTCCAGCTGGATAAGATCAAGCAGAGCTTTAATCTCCTCATGATGGATGCTAGAGGTGTCCTCATCAAGCGGCCTTTCTGTAATACGTGCCATCACCTCCGGAAGTAGTCGCATCAGGGCTGCAAAGCCAGTGCCTCGGCCCAAAATCATTCCCTTTCTTCTATCTGCCAACGCTCCCGGCCAGCGAAGATGTACAGCGAGAAAATACTCCCACAGCACGTACGCGATCCGCGCATCGTCATTGGCCAAAAATAAGTTTCTGAAGATGAGTTTCTTCCTGTCTACTTTCACGGCCTTGGAAGGGCTTTTGCCTCTTTTAAGGAGGTCTTTGTCGCTATCAGGATCACGCGATATGAGTTTTAGCAAACGATCAACAAACGCTGACTGAGTTATCGACTCAGAAGCACTTTCACCCGATTTGCCCAAAATTTTTATAAAACCTTCAAGAGGGCTCTTGCTCTTGAAATTCATTATTTTCGCAATGTTGTGAGAAGTTTTCTGTGGGCTTCGAGCGACTGCAAAGTCATACAGGTCATAGGCCAAAGACTTTGTTACCTTCGTCTGCTTTAGATTGATGGTCGCGAACACCATCGCTTGATCCTCCAGCTCCATATCTACAAATATGGTGACATTTAGGAAGAAAGGCTCCCCTTCGTAATCTGCAAATCCAGCAATCCGGTGTTGCCCATCGATAATTTTCGCTACTTTCCCATCATCACTCGACACGGTAATCGTGGCCCTGCCTTCGCTTTCCGCTTCCACCGAGGCGTGCGTCCCGTCAATAGCCAGAATCACGCCGGTTGGGAAACAGGCATCAACAG
>NZ_JBFUCA010000555.1:0-2663 GCF_056405475.1 Polaromonas sp. P1_G4 | reverse complement strand
CGGCAGGATTGAAGGCGGGGCCCCAGTCATAGTCGAGCACCGGCATGATGAAGTCCGGCTCGGGCACGGTGGGGCGCAACTGCGGCAGCGTGGGAAAGCCGATGCCTTCCTTGGTAGCCAGCGCCAGCGTGCCGCGCGGCTCGCCCGCACGCGGCGCCAGGGTGGGCCAGCGGCTGGGCGGTGGCTCGGTGCCGCGCATCACCCAGTTACGAAAGTGCACGCGCAGCGCGTTCACGGTTTCGGTATGCGGCACCGGGTTGGCAGGCAATACACCCGTGCCGAAATTATTGCCCGGACAACTGGCGCCTGCCGTTGGAAGGCCCACGCCCGGCAGGCTGTTGTCAAAGCCCCCTGCCCCGCCGCCGTGGCTGGAGCTGGCAATGTAATAGCGCCGCACGTTGGCAGGCAGAGGCAGGTCGGCCCTGGCATCGGTACCCACCCATTCCGGCGTAAGTTTCAGGGCCCAGACCTCGGCCGAGCCAAAGTGCTCAACGATTTTCGGGCAGGTCTTGCTGGCTTCGCAACGATCAAGAATACCGGCAGGCGGCCCACCGCGCACCGGGTCGGCCGCGCGTGCCCACCACTGCGGCCCTTCACTGCCGGCCTGGTACAGCTCCAGCACGCCATCGGGCTGGGCCCAGCGGAAGTTCAGCGCGATGCGCCGGCCCGCAATGATGGGCCAGAGGCCGTCATGCACCTGGCGCCCGGCTTCGTCCCGGTTAAAGCCCAAGTGCAGCCAGCCGCGCAGAAAGTTGCCGGATTGCGAGACGCCCCGGCCAATGCTGTGGGTCACCACCCCAGCCACCGGGTTCGGTGTGCCGGCGTCATCAGCCCTGGCCGTCTTGAAGAACACCCCCATATCGCGCCAGGCGGCAAAGCCCACGCCCAGCAGGTAAGGATCGGCGGCCTTGAACACTACCTGGTAAAGCTTGCCGGCATCAAAACCGTTTTTCAGGCAGATCTGCGTGGCATCAGGTACGCCGGGAAAAGGATTGGCCGCATCGCACTTGGCCCAGGCCCAGTCGGTGGAAGGAATCACTGTCTCGCCGGTCACATCGCCGCGGGTGGATTCAGCCGCGCGCGACACCAGGCGCGACTGGCGCGTGTCCAGGCTCACGGGCTTGTACGGAACAGGATTTGTTTGCACAACCAGCGGTTGCGAACCCGGGCCGGTGCGATTGACGATGCGGCCAAACACCTCGCCGGTGACGGGTGAGCCGTCGGCATTCCTTGCCACCGGCACCTTGAGCCAGTGGGGAAGCTCGACCGCAGCAGTGGCCCGCACCATGGTGGCGCCGGCATTGTCGCCCTGCCAGGCGCTTGTGAGGTCGATGTCACCCAATGCACGCTCCTGCACCACATTGGGCCGGCGCAAACCACGGTTGGGCACCTCATGCCACATTATGCCGCTGGCCTTGGACAAATCAACCGGCTTGGTCAACACAAAGGTGGCCACGTAACGTACCTTGCCATCGGCCTCTTTGCCCAGTTCAATGTCCTGGATGATGGCATTGCCAGACGCCTTGGGGTCCAGCTCGCCGAACGCGCGGCCGGCAACCTGTTCAAAGGCCACACCACCCGACAAATCTGCCGCCAGGGGAACGGTTTCGTCAATCACGATCCGCGTGACGCGGGCCTGGGCGGAATGTCCCAGCAACAACACGGCAGCCAGCGACGCAAGCGCCAGCCTTCCCAGCAGGTGAACGGGTCTCATGTCTGTCTCCTTCGTTTTTTTATGTCGACTGCTCGTCTGCAACTGCAAAAAACTACAAAAGCGACTCAATCGCGCCGGAAACGGCCACCTTTCCTTGGGCCAGCAAGGCGCGGTGCTTGTCCAGGCGCTTGAGGTCATAGAGATAATTCACCATCAGGCCGTACGATTGCCTGAGCCCTTTGGGCGTCGGGTCGCCCGCCCAGTTGATGCGCTCCACGCGCGCCCCATTGCCCAGATGAAAGCGTGCCACCGGATCCAGCGGCTTGCCCTCTTCCAGGGCCCGGCCCAGGTAATGGGCCGCGCAGTGCAGCAGCATCTTTCGCACCGGCGACTTTTCACCGAGGGCCAGCGGGTTTTCTGCGGCGGTCAGCAGGTGCCCTGCAGTGGGCGGCTCAAACCCCACCGCCCGGCCCAGGGCGGCAAGCTCCTTGTCTCCCAGCGTTTCCAGCATGGCCGCCGCGTTCTTGCCCAGCCAGCTGCGAAACCCCGGAATCGGAGAAAGAGTGGCAAAGGTCTTGAGCTTGGGAAACTCCTCTTTCAGGGTCTCCACCACGCGCTTGATCAGCGAATCGCCAAAGCTCACGCCGCGCAGGCCGGCCTGCGTATTGCTGATGGAATAGAAAATCGCAGTGGTCGCGCGGCTCAGGTCCGAGGGCGCTGCCAGCTCATCGAGCAAAGGCATGATGTCGCCCGCGATCGTCTCGACCATCGCGACCTCGACAAAAATCAGCGGCACCTCTGGAAGACGCGGGTGGAAGAAGCCATAGCAGCGACGGTCACTGTCGAGCCGGTTTTTGACGTCGGCCCATCCCTTGATGTCATGGACCGCTTCGTACTTGATCAGTTTTTCAATCAGTGATGCCGGTGAATCCCAGGTGATGCGGCGCAGGTCAAGGAAACCGACGTCGAACCATGTCGAGAACATGTATTCCATTTCGACATCCAGGGC
>NZ_JBFUCA010000554.1:0-2665 GCF_056405475.1 Polaromonas sp. P1_G4 | reverse complement strand
GTGCTTCAGGCCAGCAGCGCGGGCAGGTCGGCCATGGCCGTGAACACATGCACCGCACCGGCGGCGCGCAGGGCTGCGGGCGCGTCGTGGCCCAGCTTGGGCGGGCTGTAGCCAAACACCGTGCAGCCGGCCGCCACGCCGGCCGTGACGCCGGTCACGGTGTCTTCCACCACGGCGCAGCGCTTGGGGTCTACCCCCAGCGCGGCGGCGGCGGCCAGGTACACATCGGGGAAGGGCTTGGAGCGCGGCAGCTCGTGCCCGCTGAAGATGTTGCCCTCAAAGAAAGGCATCAGCCCGCACTTTGCCAGCTGCAGCTCGACCTTGAAACGGWCGGCGCCGGACGCGCAGGCGATGCGGCCCTGGTAGGCCGTGTGGATCTGGCTGACGGCCTCCACCGCGCCATGCACGGCCAGCAGCGACTCGACCAGGGCTTCGTTGCGGCGGGCGCGAAACTCCAGCATCCACGCTTCGGTCAGCGGCTTGCCGGTGTGGGCTTCGATGGTGGCGGCTTCGTCCTTGACGGCCTTGCCGACAAACATGGCCATGCATTCAGCAGAGCCAAGCTTCCAGCCGAGCTCTTCGAGCATGTCGCGGAGCACGCCGTTGGTCAGCGGCTCGCTGTCGACCAGCACGCCATCACAGTCGAATAACACCGCCTCGAATTTCATGGTTCTCTTTCATGGCCCGCTTGCGGGCTTGTGCCACCCAGGGTGAACAGCACCCATTCAGGCCGCATATTAAAACGCACCGGCAGGATACTGACGCCGAGCCCGCTGGTGATGTACATGCGATTGTCTTCGTGCCCGACCCAGCCGTAGGCCCAGTCGCGCGGGCCGGCACCGGGCACCACGGGCGGGCCGTAGAAGGGAATGCTGACCTGGCCGCCGTGGGTGTGGGCGGCCACGATCAGGCCGCGCACCGGCGGCAAGTCAAACAGGCTGGCCGGCTCGTGCATGAAGACCAGCGCCTGCGCGCCCTTGGGCACCTTGCTCATTGCCTTGACCGGTCGGGAGTGGCCGGTGTAGTCGTCACCCACGCCCACCACCCAGACGGGCGTTGCGGATGCCCCAGGTGGAACGGGCAAGGACACAGCGTCGTTCTCGAGCACCGTGATGCCCGCGCGGGTGAATGCGGCGGTGAATTTTTCGCCGTCGTGCCACCAGTCGTGGTTGCCCATGACGGCGTAGACACCCAGCCGGGCTTTCAGCCCGCCCAGCACCTGGGCGATCTCGTCTTCGGGTGTGGCGGCGGTGTCGGGCTTGTAGTCGCGGTCGGCAATGAAGTCGCCGGGCAACAGCACCACGTCGGGTTGGGCGGCATTGATCTGCGCCACGATGTCACGCGCACGCTCCACCGTCATGACGCGCCACAGCGGGCGTTTGGTGAAGTGCCAGTCTGAAGCAATGGCCACTTTCAGGCCGGGCGGCCCTCTCCAGTCCGGAACGGTTTCACTGATCTCGCGGTGCGCGACCCAGCGCGGTTCGATGATGACGACCCATGTTCCCAGCAGCAAAATCACCAGAATCAGAACGCAGGCCCAACAAGACCTTTGCAGTTTTACCAGGCGCTCATAAACGGACATCAACACCCGCTTCGTTCACGGCCTCCATCACACCGGTGCTGTGCGGCGCCAGGCCATAGGCGCGCAGGTTTTTGCGCAGCTCGGTCGTGTCAACCTCGTTCCAGGCCAGGCCGCAATCCATGCAGGCATGTGAATGCTGGTTCTGCAAAAGCACCGGCTTGCCCACAAGGGAGCGCAGCAAGCCACGCAAGGGATAGAACCGCTCCGCTTCGAAATTGCCGCGTACCACCTTGCGGCTGCTGCAGCGCAGGCAATACATGCCGCGCACGGTTTGATTGAACATTGGTGCTCCCCGCCCAGTTAAGGCTACCGCTCACATGGTACCAACGGCCTGCCGTGCGAACGGGGCCGGAGCTTCTGGCGGGCGGTTCATTGCAACTGGCCAGGTGTGGAGCCGAAACGGCGCACGGGAATGGAATCGCCATCGGCTTCGGGCGGACTCAGGAAACGGATCGCGCGCTGGGCCTGGTCATCCTCCACCATCAGGCCCTGCAACGCTGCGTCGAGCGCCGCAAAGTCTCCGACCTCGCTGCGGCGGCTACCCACCGCCACGGTGAACCGCAGCGCCATGGAGGTGGGGTCGTCGGTATCACGCATCAGCCCCAGGGCCACCAGCCGGGACAGACGAGCCCTGAACGCTTCACCCGGCATCACGCCCTCCATCACGATGCCCAGCATGTTGCGGCCAAGCCGCCCCACAGTGTCGAAGTCGCGCGTGATGGTGCGTACCAGCCGCACGCTGCGGGCCAGCAGTTCTTCGGCCTCAACGATGTTCAGCCTGTCCGGGTCGGCCGGCTCCACAGAAACATAGATGATGGCCAGGTCACGCTTCAGCTCCGGCGCGGCGTTCCAGATGCGGGCCGCGCGGTCGCGAAAGGTTTTCCTGTTAAGGAAACCGGTGAGCGGATCGTGCTCTTTGGCCGCCTGCTCGCGCACTGTATCGGCGTGGCGCAGACGGCTCCAGGCGTTGATGCACAGCATCATGACCACCACCTCCACCAAGGCAGCGGCGACCGGAGTTTCGCCGGGCAGCCAGGGCGCGCTGATAAGCCCCGAGCTTTCGGCAAGGGCGAGGGCCACGCA
>NZ_JBFUCA010000553.1:0-2673 GCF_056405475.1 Polaromonas sp. P1_G4 | reverse complement strand
GGCCGATGCCGCAGCAGCCGCTGCAGCAGCCGCACCGGTGGATCCGAAAGCCGCTAAAGCTGCTGCCGCCAAGGAAGCCAAAGCCGGCGCCAAGGCCGACGCTGCCAAGCCTGCCGCCAAGAAGTAATTCAGCTTCCCGCACAGGCCTGAAAAGGCTCACGGCCCTTGTCCTCTTGCAGGACAAGGGCCGTTTTTCTTGGTTAGCGCTTCAATCAGAACCGCCCGCTTGCAAAGACACAAGGCCACGCACCCTAAAATTGGACAGATGGAAATCTCCAAATGATCAAATTGTTTGTCGGCCTGGGAAACCCCGGCCCCGAATACGAAGCCACCCGCCACAACGCCGGTTTCTGGTTTATTGATGCTCTCTCGCAAGAGCTGAAAGCCCCGCTAAGCCTGGACAAGAGCTACCACGGCCAGGTGGCGCGCATCACCCTCAACGGCCAGAACGTCTGGCTGCTCAAGCCGCTGACCTTCATGAATGTCTCGGGCAAATCCGTGGCGGCCCTGGCGCGCTTCTTCAAGGTCGCGCCTGAAGAGGTGTTGGTGGCGCACGACGAGATGGACATCGTGCCCGGCCAGGTCAAGCTCAAGTTCAGCGGCAGCCACGCCGGCCACAACGGCCTGCGCGATATCCATGCGCAACTGGGCACGGCCGACTATTGGCGCTTGCGCATCGGTGTGGGCCATCCGGGCGTGAAGGCCGAGGTGGTCAACTGGGTGCTGAAAAAACCTTCACAGGAGCACCGCGTGGCGATTGAAGACTGCATTGCCCGCTGCATCAAGGCCGTGCCTGAACTGCTCAAGGGCGAGATGGAAAAAGCCACGATGATGATCCACACCAGCACGCCACCGCGGCCGAAACCGCCGCGCAAAGTGGATATTGAAGATTAAGAGTCTACCGTTCCGGGTCTGCCGCGCGCAAGTTTGACGCTATGATTTTTATAGCTGCTCGCGCAGGATCCTGTTGGACTGCACCGCTATTTGTGCGCTAAATCGGCGCTTCCAAGGCCATGTCAGGCCACAAACCCTCCAACCAGGTCAATTAGCGAGCCGTGACCACCGGAATAATGGTTTGCAGCCGCTGGTATTTTTCAAACAGGGTTTCCCGCGTTTCAATGTGCTGCGGGTTGATGGGAATGCAGGCGACGGGGCAGACCTGCACGCACTGGGGCTCGTCGAAATGGCCCACGCATTCGGTGCATTTGTGCGGATCGATCTCGTAGATCTCCTTGCCCAGGTAAATCGCCTGGTTGGGGCATTCGGGTTCGCACACGTCGCAGTTGATGCACTCATCAGTGATCATCAGGGCCATGTCAGTTCCCCTTACCTGCTTTGGCCGCCTGGTGCGCCGCCGCCAGGGCAGTTGCCACGGCCGGGCTCACCATCTGGCCGACATCGCCGCCCAGCTTGCTGATCTCGCGCACCAGCGTGCTGCTGATGCATTGCAGCGGTGCGTCGGGCAGCAGAAACACGGTTTCCACCTCGGGGCGCAGTTTGCGGTTCATGGCCGCCATTTGCGCTTCGTAGTCAAAGTCGGTGATATTGCGGATTCCGCGCACCACGGCTGAAGCCTTTTGCGCTGCGCAAAAATCCATGATCAGGCCGTCAAACGGCAGCACCTTGACGCMGGCGATACCTTGAGTGGCGGCCTGCACCTGCGCCACGCGCTCGTTCAGCGTGAACAGGGTTTTCTTGTGATGGGCCGTCGCCACCGCGATGACGACCTGGTCAAAGAGCCCGGCAGCGCGGCGCACCACGTCGTCATGGCCCAGCGTAAACGGGTCAAACGTGCCGGAATAAACAGCGGTGCGGGAGGTGGCCATAGGAGGAATTATGCCCGCCCCACCCTTTTACCCGCCAATTGCCGCCCTGTAACCACGAGACAGGCAAGGCCTGGCCGGCGATTCAGCCCGCTGGCGTACCCAGAGCAGCCAGCAGGTGGAAATGCACGGCGCCGGCCTTGCCACTGCGGTGCACCTGCAAACCCAGCGGCAGCAGTTCCTCATCCGTCCAGGGTTTGGGCGCCTCCAGATAAACCACGCCGGTCGGGCCGATGGCCTGCGCTGCGGCCTTGAGCGTGGATTCGTACAGGGTGGACTCAAAAGGCGGATCAAGCAGCACCAGTTGCAGGCTGCCCGGCGCAACGCGTTTCAAGGCGCTCAGCCCGTCGCCACGCTCGATGCGGCACATGTCGGCCTTGAGCCTGGCCTGCACCGTCTTGAGCTGTTGCGCCAGCGCCGGATCCTGCTCGCACAGCAGCACGTCGGCCGCGCCGCGCGACGCGGCCTCAAAGCCCAGCGCGCCGGTGCCGGCAAACACGTCGATACAGCGCCAGCCCGTCAGGTCCTGGCCCAGCCAGTTGAAAAGGGTTTCACGCACGCGATCGGGCGTGGGACGCAGGCCCGGCTTGCTGGGCACCGGCAATTTGGTGCGTTTGTACAAGCCGCCGATGATGCGGATCTCACCCGGCGGCACGGTTTTGCGGCCCACAACCTTGCCGCTTTTGGCGCGCGGGTTCTTGGGGGTGGCGGGAGTTTGGGTAGGAACGGGCGTGTACTTCATGGTGCGGCGCCAAGGATAACAGTGACCATTTTTTCGGGCTGCAGCTTGCGTGCAAAAGCCGCCTTGACATCGGCCACCGTGACCTTGTCGACCTGCTGCGTCCAGGTA
>NZ_JBFUCA010000552.1:0-2680 GCF_056405475.1 Polaromonas sp. P1_G4 | reverse complement strand
TTGCAAGTCATCCCCATCGTCCAAAGAAAGGTGCGCGCCATGTCTGACCTCTTTTCTCCCTACGACGCCGACCAGCCCCTGATGCTCAAATGCAGCTGCGGCAGGGACCACAGCGCGGCCGATCACCATGCCGCCGACGCGTCTGCCGCCAGCCCGCAAGCGCTCTCACACAGCTTTATGGAAGCCAGCCTGGTGAAGGCGCTGTTCCCGGTTGACAGCGTGCGCCGCAACTTCCTGCGTGCGGTGGGCGCCAACACGGCGCGCGCTGCGATTGCCTCGGTGCTACCGCTCGGTGCGCTGGAGGCCATGGCGCAAGACCGCGTGCCCCTGGAAAAGAAGGATCTGAAGATCGGCTTCATCGCCATCACCTGCGCCAGCCCGCTCATCATGGCCGACCCGCTGGGCTTTTACAAAAAAGAAGGCCTGAACGTCCAGCTCAACAAAACCGCCGGCTGGGCGCTGATACGCGACAAGATGATCAACAAGGAGCATGACGCCTCCCACTTCCTGTCACCCATGCCGCTGGCAATGACCATGGGTCTCGGTTCCAACCAGGTCAACATGAATGTGGCCAGCATCCAGAACACCAATGGCCAGGCCATCACGCTGCATGTGAAGCACAAGAACAACCGCGATCCGAAGAACTGGAAAGGGTTCAAGTTCGCGATTCCGTTCGAGTACAGCATGCATAACTTTTTGCTGCGCTACTACCTGGCCGAGAACGGCCTGAACCCCGACACCGACGTGCAGCTGCGGGTTGTGCCACCACCCGAGATGGTGGCCAACCTGCGCGCCGGCAATATCGACGGTTTCCTCGGCCCTGATCCTTTCAACCAGCGCGCGGTGTACGACGAGGTCGGTTTCATCCACATCCTCTCCAAGGAAATCTGGGACGGCCACCCTTGCTGCGCTTTTGGCGTCAGCGACGAGTTCATCCAGAAGAACCCCAACACCTTTGCCGCGCTCTACCGCGCCGTGCTGGGCGCATCCTTCATGGCCAGCCAGCCGAAAGACCGCGACCTGATCGCCAAGGTGATCGCGCCTACGCAATACCTCAACCAGCCCGAGGCCGTGCTGCAGCAGGTTCTCACAGGCAAGTTCGCCGACGGCCTGGGAAATATCCGCAACGTGCCGGACCGCGCCAACTTCGACCCGGTGCCGTGGCAGAGCATGGCGGTGTGGATGCTCACGCAGATGAAGCGCTGGGGTTATGTGAAGGGCGAGGTTAACTACAAACAGATCGCCGAAAAGGTCTTCATGCTCACCGACGCCAAGAAGCAGATGGCGCTGGCCGGCTTCAAGCCGCCCGAAGGCGCTTACAAGAAGTTCAAGGTGATGGGCAAGGAGTTTGACCCTGCAAAACCAGACGACTACGTCAAGAGCTTCAGCATCAACAAGCTTTCATGAAATCCCTGAACCTCAAGGCGGGCCTGGTCTCGCTGCTTATCTTTTTCGCCTTCCTGGGCATCTGGTACGTGGCCACGCTGCCCGCATCCGGTACGCCGGCAGCCAGCACGGCGGGCCTGAGCGCCGAGCAGATCGAATACCAGAAGATGATGGGCAAGGACCCTGGCAACACCAAGACCACCGGTTTCCCCACGCTGGGCCAGATGGGCACAGCCATCTGGAAGCAGGTGTCCAACCCGCTGTATGACAACGGCCCCAACGACAAGGGCATCCTGATCCAGCTCGGCCATTCGCTGGCGCGTGTGGGCCTGGGCTTTTTGCTGGCCTGCGCGGTGGCCGTACCCCTGGGTTTTGTGATCGGCATGTCGCCACTGCTGCGCCGCGCGTTTGACCCCTTCATCCAGGTGCTCAAGCCCATCTCGCCGCTGGCGTGGATGCCGCTGGCGCTCTATACCATCAAGGACTCATCGATCTCGGGCATCTTTGTGATCTTTATCTGCTCGGTCTGGCCCATGCTGATCAACACCGCCTTTGGCGTGGCCTCGGTCAAGCGCGAATGGCTCAACGTGGCCAGCACGCTCGAAGTCGGCCCCCTGCGCAAGGCCTTTCAGGTGATCCTGCCGGCGGCGGCGCCCACCATCCTGACCGGCATGCGCATCTCCATGGGCATTGCCTGGCTGGTGATTGTGGCGGCCGAGATGCTGGTGGGTGGCACCGGCATTGGCTACTTCGTCTGGAACGAGTGGAACAACCTCTCACTCACCAACGTGATCTTCGCCATCCTGGTCATCGGCATCGTCGGCATGCTGCTGGACCTGGCCTTCGCTCAACTACAGAAGGTCGTCACTTATGTGGAGTGAGCCTATTGCGCGCGCCCCTGTCGCCACGCCAATGAAAGAACACAACATGCAGCAGGGATTCCTCAAGATCGAAGGCCTGAGCAAAGCCTTTACGCCCGCCCGGCCGGTGTTTGCCGACGTGTCCTTCACCATCAGCAAGGGTGAGTTCGTCTGCATCATCGGCCACTCGGGCTGCGGCAAGACCACCATCCTCAATGTGCTGGCCGGGCTGGACAGCGCCACCGCCGGCCACATCTTCATGGAAAACCGCGAGATCGGCGGCCCCAGCCTGGAGCGCGGCGTGGTGTTCCAGAGCCATGCGCTCATGCCGTGGCTCACCGTGCGCAAGAACATCGCGTTTGCGGTGGTGTCACGCTGGGCCGACTGGACTTCGGCGCAAGTCAATGCGCATGTGGAAAAGTTCGTCGCCATGG
>NZ_JBFUCA010000551.1:0-2682 GCF_056405475.1 Polaromonas sp. P1_G4 | reverse complement strand
CCACCGGCGCCTTGATGGCGTCATGGTGCTGGTAGTCCAGAAATTCAAAATCTTCAAACTGGTAGTCAAAGATCGATTCGGGTTTGCGCTTGATCTGCAGCGTGGGGTAGGCAAAAGGCTTGCGGCTCAGTTGCAATGCCACCTGCTCGTGGTGGTTGCTGTAGATGTGGCAGTCGCCACCGGTCCAGATGAAATCGCCCACACCCAGGCCGCATTGCTGCGCCACCATGTGGGTGAGGAGGGCATAGCTGGCAATGTTGAAGGGCACGCCCAGGAAGATGTCGGCGCTTCGCTGGTAGAGCTGGCAGCTGAGCTTGCCCGGCTGGCCTTGCACTTCAGAAGGTGCGACATAAAACTGGAAGAACGCGTGGCAGGGCATGAGCGCCATCTTGGAGAGGTCGGCCACGTTCCAGGCGCTCACGATGATGCGGCGCGAATCAGGGTTGGTCTTCAGCGTCTTGATGACTTCGCTGATCTGATCGATGTGGCCGCCATCCGGCGTTGGCCAGCTTCGCCATTGCACGCCATAAACCGGGCCCAGGTCACCGTCTTCACGCGCCCATTCGTCCCAGATGGAGACGCCGCGCGCCTTTAGCCAGTTGTTGTCGCTCGAGCCCTGCAGAAACCACAGCAACTCATGCACGATGGACTTGAGGTGGACCTTCTTCGTGGTCACCAGCGGAAAACCTTCGTTGAGGTCAAACCGCATCTGGTAGCCAAAGACGCTTTTCGTACCGGTGCCGGTGCGGTCGGCCTTGAAGGCGCCGTGGGTGTCCACATGGCGCATGAAATCTTCGTATTGGGAGCGGATAGGGCGGGTCATTAAAAACCAGTCGGCTAGAGGTCAGAGGGGGTGCCGGGGGCGCGTCATGGCGGCGGGCGGCCAAGACTTCAATTATGCCTTTAGCACCCGTCCCGGGTTCATCAGGTTATGAGGGTCCAGGCCCTGTTTGATGGCGCGCATCATGTCCAGTGCCACGGGTGATTTGTGCTTGGGCAGCGTGTTGACCTTGAGGCTGCCGACGCCGTGCTCGGCCGAGATCGAGCCCCGGTAGCGGTCCACCGCTTCGTAGACCAGGGCATTCATCGGCGTCTCCTGCTCGTTCAGGAAACGCGCCTGGTCTTCATTCTCCGGCGCCTGCACGTTGTAGTGCAGGTTGCCGTCGCCCAAATGGCCATAGACGACCATGCGCGCACCCGGAAAACGCTCCAGCAGCAGCGCATTGGTTTCAGTCACGAACTCGGGAATGCGCGACACATTGATCGAGATGTCGTGCTTGATGTTCAGGCCCTCTTCGGCCTGCGCCATCGGGATGCTTTCACGGATGTGCCACAGCGCATGGGCTTGCGCCATGCTCTCGGCGACCACGGCGTCGGCAACGCAGCCGGCCTCCATGGCGGCTTCCAGGAGTCGCTCGAAGCATTCACGCGCATGGGCTTCGGATTCGTTGTCCGAGTTCTCCAGAACCACGCACCAGGCGTGCTCCTGCCAGAAAGGCACGCGCTGTTGCGGGAAGTGCCTGGCCACCAGGCCCAGTGCGAACTGGCCCATGACTTCGAAACCGGTCAGGCCGGAGCCCAGGTGCTCATGCGCCAGGCCCAGCAGCTGTACGGCAGCCTCAAGCGACGGCACGGCCGTAAAGGCGGTGAGCTGGGATTTCGGCATGGGATACAGCTTCATGATGGCGCCGGTAATCACGCCCAGCGTGCCTTCGCTGCCGATGAACAGGTGGCGCAGGTCGTAGCCGGTGTTGTCTTTTCGCAGGCCGGAGAGGCCGTCCCAGATTTCACCCTGTGCGGTCACGACTTCCAGCCCCAGGCAGAGGTCGCGCGTATTGCCGTAGCGCACGACCTGGGTGCCGCCGGCGTTGGTGCCGAGGTTGCCGCCAATGGTGCAGCTTCCCTCCGAGGCCAGGCTCAGGGGAAACAGAAAGCCGGCTTTTTCGCAGGCTTCCTGCAGGTTTTGCAACACGCAGCCGGCATCGACCGTGATGGTCAGGTTGCCGGCGTCCAGCGTGCGCACCTTGTTCATACGCGTCAGGCTGAGCACGACCTGCGTGCCGGTGTCGTCGGGTGTCGACCCTACCACCATGCCGGTATTGCCGCCTTGCGGCACGATGCTCACGCGTGCTGCGGCGCAGGCTTTCACCACGGCCGCGACTTCAGGCGTGGAGCCAGGACGCACCACGGCCAGGGCCTTGCCGGTTTCACGCCTGCGCCAGTCCTGTACCCAGGGCGTCAGGTCGCCATCAATCAGGACATTGGGTGCGCCGACGATCTGGCGCAGGGACTCAATCAGTTGGGTGTGTGTGCTCACGATGTTCGGCTTCAGGTTAAGGGGTTGATGGATTTGAGGCGCTGGAAGCAGTGGGGGCGTTTTTCAGCCGCACCCGCACATGCATCGCGCAGGCGGCAAACAGCGTGAGGCACAGCAGCACCTCGATGAAGGCCAGGTAGTTGCCGGGGGCGCGGTCGCTCCAGGCCCGCACCACGCCTTCGGTGAAATACAGCCACACCAGCAGGCTGACCCAGCGGTAGGTGTACATGCGGTTTTTCATGATGCCGGCCAGTGGAATGCACAGCGGCAGCACTTTGAGCGCCAGTAATGAGCCGCCCGGGCGTATGGGCGCCAGCCACATTTCCCAGGCCARGCCCAGCACGATAAGGCCCAGCAGGCTGGCC
>NZ_JBFUCA010000550.1:0-2683 GCF_056405475.1 Polaromonas sp. P1_G4 | reverse complement strand
GGGCATTTCAGCGGGTGGCGTTTAAGCAGGCCTTCCAGGTTGTGGGGAAGCGTGTTGTAGATCGCGGTTTCGACGTCGCGGTCGAAGCTCAGCAGGCGCTGGCCTTCGCCGGCATCGTCGTGGGTGCCATGCTCGATGTAGTCGCGCAGCACTTGCTCGTCCCAGGCGGCAAATGCCTTCTTGCTGCGAAAGTGTTCAAAGACCTCGTCTTTGCCTACCCATTGGTGACGGCGTTTGCGGCTGATGGCACCGGGGGATATGGAGCCCACCAGTTGTGCTCGCTTGGCCACGCTCAGCGCTGCGGCGCGCCAGCCGCCGAGGATGGGGGAGTCGACCAGCACCACGCCCTTGACGGGCTGGCCGCCGAGCACCGGGTTGCGCGCAGCGCACATCAGGCTTAAAAAGCCGCCCAGCGAATGGCCCACCAGGAAAGCCGGCTGGCCGGATTTTTCAACCTCGCGGGCCGTGAAGTCGGCCAACTGCTGCACCAGGTGCGGCCAGTTGCTGGTGACCGGGTAGCGCGGGTCGTGGCCGAATTTTTCAATCGCCTTGACCTGAAAGCCGCGTGCTTTCAGGCTCTGGAACACCGCGCTGTAGGTGCTGGCGGGGAAGCTGTTGCCGTGGGAAAAAATGACCAGCGGCTTTGCGTTGGCGGGCACGGCTTAAATCAGTTTCTCGTCAGGCGTGCTGATCTTCTTCAACGGCTCATGGCGGGTGGCCGGCATCTTCAGCGGGATGTCGGTGTGCGCGTCGTCCCACACCGGGTCTTCGATGCTGTCGAACACCTCGCGCAGCTTCTGGCCCCAGCTGCTGTGCATCATGCGGTAGTAGGGGTTGTCGTTGTCGATGCAGACGATCTTGTCGCTCCGGTAGGTGTCAGCCTCATAGACCACCAGATCCAGCGGCAGGCCAACCGAGAGATTCGACTTCATGGTCGAGTCCATGGACACCAGCACACACTTGGCGGCTTCGGCCAGCGGCGTGGCCGGGGTGAGCACGCGGTCCAGTACGGGTTTGCCGTACTTGGATTCGCCGACCTGGAAGTAAGGTGTCTCGTCGGTCGCTTCGATGAAGTTGCCGGCCGAATACATCTGGAAGAGGCGCATGTTCTCGCCGCGGATCTGCCCGCCGAAGACCAACGAGACGTTGAAGTCGACGTCGGCGTTTTTCAGTGCTTCGGCGTCACGGTCGTAGACGCGGCGTATTGCCGAGCCCAGCACGCGTGCGGCATCGAACATGCTTTTGGCGTTCCAGATCGTGATGGCTTCTCCGCCGTCGTGGTCCTTGAGCTGCTCGATCTGCAGGATCTCGCGGATCGACTGGGAAATCGACAGATTGCCGGCCGACAGCAGCACCATGAAACGGTCGCCCGGCTTTTCATAGACGATCATTTTGCGGAAGGTGCTGATGTGGTCCAGGCCCGCGTTGGTGCGGGAGTCTGACAGGAACACCAGCCCGGCGTTGAGTTTGGCGGCGACGCAGTAAGTCATGAGGTGGCTTTGGTGGCTTGGAAGTGTGGGGGCGGTCGGGTTGCGCTGGGTCACGGGGAGGTAGAGATCTTTTTCAGGCGGTACAGGGCGTCCAGCGCCTCGCGCGGACTCAGTGCATCGGGGTCTATGGTACCCAATGCCTTGTCCACGGCACTTTGTTCGGGCGCGGCGGCTTCGGGTGGGGCGGCGAACAGGTCGACCTGGGCGCGTGCTTCCGTCTGGTGGGCTTCCAGCGCGGTGAGCGCATGGCGGGCATGGTTGACGACGGCCGCGGGCACGCCGGCCAGCTTGGCCACGGCAATCCCGTAGCTTTTGCTGGCAGGGCCGGGCTCTATGTGGTGCAAAAACACGATGTCGGCGCCGGACTCGACTGCGCTCACATGCACGTTGATGGCGCCGTGGT
The DNA here is from genome assembly GCF_056405475.1 of Polaromonas sp. P1_G4. Classification (NCBI taxonomy): domain Bacteria; kingdom Pseudomonadati; phylum Pseudomonadota; class Betaproteobacteria; order Burkholderiales; family Comamonadaceae; genus Polaromonas; species Polaromonas sp. P1_G4. The sequence continues at coordinate 790 of NZ_JBFUCA010000550.1, read as the reverse complement.
GCTGCGCCGGGAATTCGGTGAGCTCAAAGTAATGTGTGGCAAACAGCGTGAAGGCCTGGGTCTTGTTGTGCAGGTAGGCGGCAATGCCGCCGGCCAGCGCCAGTCCGTCGAATGTCGAGGTGCCGCGGCCGATTTCGTCCATCAGTACCAGCGAATGCGGTGTGGCGGCGTGCAGGATCTGCGCGGCCTCGGTCATTTCCAGCATGAAGGTCGATTGCGCGTTGGCCACGTCATCGGCTGCGCCTATGCGGGTGTGGATGGCATCTATGGGCCCGAGCCGGCAGCTGGCCGCCGGCACATACGAGCCCACGCTGGCCAGCAGCACGATCAGCGCCACCTGGCGCATGTAGGTCGACTTGCCGCCCATGTTGGGGCCGGTGATGACCTGCATGCGGTGCTTGCCGCTCATGACGGAATCGTTGGCGATGAAGGCGCCGCCGCCCGTCTCAGCCAGGCGCGCTTCGACGACAGGGTGGCGGCCCTGGCTGATGTCAATGCAGGGTTCGCGTACGAACACCGGCGCGGCCCAGTTGAGGGTGAGTGAGCGTTCGGCCAATGCGCACAGCGCGTCGAGTGAGGCGAGGGCGCGCGCCAGGCGGCTCAGCGCGGGAATGAAGTCCTGCAACTGATCGAGCAGCTGTTCATACAGCCACTTCTCGCGCGCCAATGCGCGCTCCTGCGCCGACAGGGCTTTGTCTTCAAAGGCTTTGAGTTCGGGCGTGATGTAGCGCTCGGCATTTTTCAGTGTCTGGCGGCGGCGGTAGTCGTCGGGCACCTTGTCGAGTTGGCC
>NZ_JBFUCA010000549.1:0-2685 GCF_056405475.1 Polaromonas sp. P1_G4 | reverse complement strand
GGGAAACACCTGTGGAACCACGCGTGCCCCTCGCACAGCCTCCGGATCCACACACATGATCACGAGGCCTTCGGTAGTTTCCTCCAGCGGAATCCAGCCTTGCTGTTCAATAAAGTCCCGTTTTAACGCACCATGCAACATCTCCGAGCGAATCCGCCCAGCATTGAATGCTTCGTAGGCCACACCAAAAAACTTGGCAAGCGAAGCACCAATCTGAGTGGGCCGGATGTGGAAGTTGGCCATGAGCATATGCTCGACAGACTGACCTTCTTCCCGGGCCTGGCGGATGCATTGCTGTAATTCTTCTTGGGACAGCACACCTTCCGTCACCAAGCCGTCGTACTTGGTAGCTTTGCGCCTTTGGCTGTCGCCCGCTTTTTGCATTCGCTGGCGTATGGCAATGCCCAAAGTCTTGCACAGCTGCAGCGCACCGTCTTCCTCAAGTTTTCCAAAAGGCTGATCGCTCCGGTTGTTGATAACCTGCARCACGCCGTACAACGTCTCTCCGTCCATGACGGGAGCCACCAGCATCTGCTTGGTTCTGTACCCGGATCGCTTGTCAACTTCCTGGAGAAAGCTCAACGCAGGATGAATTTTCTTCAGCGCCTCCTCATCGTAGACGTCCGCAATATTCACCATCTGGCGAGCCATGGCAACGTAGCCCGCAATGCTCTGCGCACTGACCGGGAGTTTCAGGTCGCGGCTGGTATTGAGCCCCGTCTTGACCTTGGAAACAATGGAACTGCGGTCTTCGTTGACTGCATAAAGTGTTAACCGGTCTGCGTTAAAAAGCTTGCAGATGTCCTGGCTGGCTTCGAGCATGATCTGCTCGACATTTTCCGTTTCGTGAATCCGGTTGGTAACCAGCTGAAGCTGCCGGAAATACAGGGCTTCAAAAGTAACGCCCCGCTCCTGGGGAGGCAACATCTGCGAGTCAAAAAACTCGTCCTCGGGGTCACGTTGCAATACGGCGCTCATAGCTCAAACTCCTGGCCCGCCCTCAACCACCGGATGTCGTGCGATACATTCGGGCCAAACGGGCGGGTTTGGTCAAAACGCTGTATCTCGGCCATGATCAGGTCGGTCTCGGCCGGTTTGGTATGGGTAATGTAGATGGGATAACTGTGTCCTCGCTCGATGCAATCGAGTTCATTGGCAAGCGCATGAGGAGAAAGATGAAGGCTCCGCTTGGCAAGGTCGCGCTCACGATTGCTAAATGCCGTTTCGATGACCAGCATGGCAACCCTTATCTGATTAATGCGGGCCCACAGAGCCGGATTCTGTTCCGTGTCGCCCGTGAACACCCAATACCCCTTGCCCGTGGCCACCGCGTAGCCTGCAGCCGGGACGGTATGCACGGCAGGTAGAACCTCTATTTGCTTACCAGCCAATAACAAGGTTTGTCCGATTTCCAGAGGGTGAAAACTGACAAACGGGGCCTCGGGGCTGGGAATGCGGGAAAAGTCGGGCCAAATGGTGTTGTTGAAAATATGCGCCTTCAGTGCGTCAATCGTGCCCTGCAGCGCATGAATCTGGATAGGTGTTGTTCGCCGGGCGGCAATGGCGTCCACCATCAACGGTAACGCGGCCACGTGATCGAGGTGCGAATGCGTCAACAGAACATGGTCAACACCGGCCATCTCATCCAGCGTGAGATCTCCCACTCCCGTACCGGCATCAACCAACAAATCATGGTCAAGCAAAAAAGACGTGGTCCGGCAGTCTTTGGCAATGGCTCCCGAGCAGCCGAGTACACGTACTTTCATGAGATTTCCCGGTTGGCCTTGACTTGGAGGGTTGTGCTATTTGGTTACAAAATTGGTTGCGCCATCCCATTCCGGATCAAAAGGCAACAGCCTCATAGAGGCTACACGCTCCGCATACAGCCGGTAAAGGAACTTTTTGCCATTTATCCGATGTAAATTGAGCAATTGCACATCGCATTGATCCCAATCCTGCGCGCGATAAGCTTTTAACGCCATTCCCCAGGTTTTCAGCTCAGCCGCAATGTCCTTGTCGATCTGGTCTACCGGCACCAACGGCCAGAAAATGGAAACCGCCTGATCTTTGCCCTTCACGCGAACCTTGTCGAGTTCCTGCCATGCAAAATCATTCGCCTGCTTTCGGGTTGACTCGCTGACCACGATATCCACTCCGTAGGTTTTTGAGAGCCCCTCCAGACGCGAACCCAGATTCACGGAATCGCCAATCACGGTGTAACTGCGGCGGATATCCGAACCCATGTCACCCACACACATCGTGCCCGTATTGACACCGATACCTATGCCAATCTCGGGTAAACCCTTGATCTTGTGTTCCTCGTTGATCTTCTTGACTGCATTCGACATCTCAAGTGCCGTTTTGACTGCAAGACCAGCATGATCTGGCGTGTCGACAGGGGCCCCCCAAAAAGCCATCACGCAGTCACCCATGTATTTGTCAATGGTGCCGCGATTGCTGCGAATCAGGTCTGTCAGCCGGCTGAAAACACTGTTTAGCAAAGCCTGTAGTTGGGTAGGCTCCATCGACTCCGACATTTTGGTGAACCCGCGCATGTCGCAAAACATGACCGTCAGCTCCTTGGTCGTTGCCTTCATGCTGTAGCTGTCGGGATCTTTCACCATCTCGTCAACCAGTTCGGGGGGTACATAGGTGCCGAACAGATGGGCCAACTCACGCTTGGAT
>NZ_JBFUCA010000548.1:0-2688 GCF_056405475.1 Polaromonas sp. P1_G4 | reverse complement strand
ACGCTGGCAGGTGTGATTACCGCGCTGGCGATTCCCCTTTCAGATGGCAAAGGCGGCTCGCCATTGAAAACCGCTGAGCACGCGCTGCACCCCTGGGTGGCTTTTGCGGTGCTACCGATGTTTGCGTTTGCCAATGCGGGAGTGTCGCTTCAGGGTGTGACCGTCGGAACGCTTCTTCAAAGCGTGCCCTTGGGTATTACGGCAGGCCTGCTGGTGGGCAAGGCCGTCGGCGTGTTAGGGGCTTCCTGGCTGCTGATTCGCTTTGTCGGTGCACGCCTGCCCGCCGGCGCTGGCTGGAGCCAGTTTGTTGGTGTCTGCCTGCTGTGCGGCGTGGGCTTTACCATGAGCCTTTTCATCGGTGCGCTCGCATTTGCCGGCCAGGATGCGGCATACGAGACGCAACTAAAGCTGGGTGTGCTGTGCGGTTCGTTGTTGTCRGGGGTGCTGGGTGCGGTGATGCTGATGCGCGCCAGCGCTGCCGAAAAGGCGCCGGGCTAGGACCGCCTGGCGTGACGCGGTCAGTGCTTTTGTGCGGCGATCGCGGACATGATTTTGTCGGTGTAGGCGATCGCAATCGCCGACAACAGGAAGGTGATATGGATCACCGTTTGCGCGATCAGGACCTTGTCGGTGTAGTTGTCGGCGTTGATAAACGTCTTCAGCAGGTGGATGGAGCTGATACMGATGATGGCCGTGGCCAGCTTGACCTTCAATACCGAAGCGTTCACGTGGCTCAGCCATTCGGGCTGGTCGCGGTGGCCTTCGAGGTTCATGCGGCTCACAAAGGTTTCGTAGCCACCCACGATCACCATGATCAAGAGGTTGGAGATCATCACCACGTCGATCAGCGCCAGCACCACCAGCATGATGACCGTTTCGTTGAGCGACACGACGGGTATGGCGGTCTTGTAGCCTATGCTGGTGATTAGTGCCTGCAACGCGGTCTGACTCCCGAATGCGGCTTCAATCAGGTGCCACAGTTCCACCAGAAAGTGCACTACGTAGACGGCCTGCGCGGCGATGAGGCCGAGGTAAAGCGGCAGTTGCAGCCAGCGGCTGGCGAAAATCAGGTTGGGCAGCGGGCGCAGGGGTGAGATTTTGGCAGGGGCAGGGGATTGAGTGGGTTCAGTCATGATGGCGTAAGCTGGGGTTTGCGGCATTGTAGGGGGAGGGTAGATACCCCTTCAATTGCAGAAGTTGTAAGGTTCAAGCCAGTCAGTGGCTTGTAAGTGCGGCAGAAGACAGTACCACGCATTCAGTGACAAACAGGAGACAAAACCAATGAGCGCCCCTTCATCCGCGATCGAATCCACCCTGGTTGAAAATCGCATCTTCCCGCCGGCGCCGGCCACCGTGAAGGCCGCGCGTATTTCGGGTATGCCGGCTTACCAGGCGCTGTGCGTGGAAGCCGAGAAGGATTTCGAGGGTTTCTGGGCCCGCCTGGCGCGCGAAAACCTGAGCTGGAAGAAGCCCTTCACCCAGACACTGGATGAGTCCAATGCTCCGTTCTACAAGTGGTTTGCCGACGGCGAGCTCAACGCTTCTTACAACTGTCTGGACCGCCATCTGGGCACACCGGTCGAAAACAAAAAAGCCATCATCTTTGAAAGCGACGACGGCAAGGTTACCAACGTCACTTACAAAGAATTGCATGCCAGGGTCAGCCAGTTTGCGAGCGCGCTGAAAGGCGCCGGCATCAAAAAGGGCGACCGCGTCATCATCTACATGCCAATGACGGTCGAAGGTGTGGTGGCCATGCAGGCTTGCGCCCGCATAGGCGCCACGCATTCGGTGGTTTTCGGCGGCTTCTCGGCCAAGAGCCTTCAGGAGCGTATTCAGGATGCTGGTGCGGTCGCCGTCATCACCGCCAGCTACCAGTTGCGCGGCGGCAAGGAGTTGCCACTCAAGGCCATCGTCGATGAAGGCATCGCCATGGGCGGCTGCGAGTCGATCAAAAACGTGATCGTCTACCAACGTACGGCCACTGCCTGCAACATGGTGGCTGGCCGCGACAGCCTGATGCACGAGATCACCGCCAAGGCAGCTCCGGTGTGCGAACCCGAGTTCGTCGGCGCRGAGCACCCGCTTTTTATCCTTTACACCTCGGGCTCGACCGGCAAGCCCAAGGGCGTGCAGCACAGCACCGGAGGTTACCTGCTCTGGGCCAAACTCACCATGGACTGGACCTTCGACATCCAGCCCGCCGACGTGTTCTGGTGCACCGCCGACATCGGCTGGATCACTGGCCACACCTACGTGGCCTACGGCCCGCTGGCTGCCGGCGCAACGCAGATCATCTTTGAAGGAATACCGACCTTCCCGAATGCGGGCCGCTTCTGGCAGATGATCGAAAAACACAAGGTCACGATTTTCTACACGGCGCCTACGGCCATCCGTTCATTGATCAAGGCTGCCGAGGCTGACGAGAAAGTGCATCCGGCCCGCTCCGACTTGAGCAGCCTGCGCATCCTGGGCTCTGTTGGCGAGCCGATCAACCCCGAAGCCTGGATGTGGTACTACAAGAACGTGGGCGGCGAGCGCTGCCCCATCGTGGATACCTTCTGGCAAACCGAAACCGGTGGCCACATGATCACGCCGCTGCCCGGCGCCACGCCGCTGGTGCCCGGCAGCTGCACGCTGCCATTGCCCGGCATCATGACTGCCATCGTCGACGAAACCGGCAAGGAT
>NZ_JBFUCA010000547.1:0-2689 GCF_056405475.1 Polaromonas sp. P1_G4 | reverse complement strand
GCCATCACGCTCAAGCTTTCGCTCTTTGAAGACACCGGCGCCATCGTCGCCGCCATGACTACCAGCATTCCCGAGGCACCCGGCAGCCAGCGCAACTGGGACTACCGTTATTGCTGGCTGCGCGACGCCTTTTTTGTGGTGCGCGCACTCAACAGCCTCTCGGAAGTCGGCACCATGGAAGACTACCTGCGCTGGCTCGCCAACGTGGTGGTGCAGTCCAAGGGCGGGCACATCCAGCCGCTCTACGGCATAGGCCTGGAGCGCGAGCTGCCCGAATCCACCATGTTGCATCTGGGCGGCTACCGCGGCATGGGACCGGTGCGCGTGGGCAACCAGGCGCAGGAGCATTTCCAGCACGACGTCTACGGCAATGTGGTGCTGGGCGCGGCCCAGGCTTTTCACGACCATCGCCTGCTGCACCGTGCCGGCATTGCCGAGTTCAAGCGGCTCGAGGAAGTTGGCGAGCAGGCCGTGCACAGTTACGACAAGCCAGATGCCGGCATGTGGGAGCTGCGCACGCGCGCGCGCATCCACACGTCGTCGGCCCTGATGTGCTGGGCCGCCTGCGACCGGCTGGCCAAGATCGCGCTGGTGCTCAAGCTGCAGGATCGGGCCGACTACTGGCGCGGCCATGCGGCAGTGATGCAGGAACGCATCCTGCGCGAATCCTGGAGTGAAGAACGCCAGGCCTTTGCCGAAAGCTTTGGCGGGCGCGACCTCGACGCCAGCGTGCTGCTGATGATTGAAGTGGGCTTTATCGATCCCAAAGACCCGCGCTTTGTCGCCACGGTAGACGCACTGGAAACCCATTTGTGCGACGGCCCCTACATGCGCCGCTATGAGGCGCCGGACGATTTCGGCAAGCCCGAAACCGCCTTCAACATCTGCACCTTCTGGCGCATCGACGCGCTGGCACGCATAGGCCGCAAGGAGCAGGCCCGCGAGATTTTCAACACCATGCTGGCCGCGCGCAACCATGTGGGCCTGCTCTCGGAAGACACGCATCCCGTGACCGGCGAGATGTGGGGGAATTTTCCGCAGACGTATTCGATGGTGGGGATCATCAATGCTGCCGTCCGCTTGTCCACCCCGTGGGAATCTCAAGTATGAACTTGAACACCCCCGCCGGATGCTCACTTCGTGTAGCACCTCCCCCCCTCGCAGGGGGCCGGCGCCTGCGGCCCGGCAAAGCCAGTTCCGCGGCCCCCGCTGGTAAAGAGGGGCGTTTGCCATGAGCCGGCTAGTTGTTGTATCCAACCGCGTAGCGGATCCACGCAAGGCTGCGGCTGGCGGACTGGCCGTAGCGCTGGGCGATGCACTCAATGCTACCGGTGGGCTGTGGTTCGGCTGGAGCGGCACGGTCGTTGAGGGCGGCGCCGCCGGAGAAGGCGAGCTGCATGTGCAGCAGGCGGGCAACATCAAGCTGGCCACGGTGGACCTGTCGGCCGAAGACCATGCGGGCTACTATCTGGGTTACAGCAACGGCGTGCTCTGGCCGGTGTTTCATTACCGGCTGGACCTGGCGCGTTTTGACACAGGCTTTATCGAGGCCTACCGCCGCGTGAACCGGCTGTTTGCGCACAAGCTCATGAGCCTGCTGCAGCCCGACGACATCATCTGGATCCACGACTACCACCTGATCCCCATGGCGGCCGAATTGCGCGCCATGGGCTGCAACAACCGCATCGGATTTTTCCTGCACATTCCGCTGCCGCCGCAGCAGGTGCTGGCGGCCATTCCCCAGCACGAATGGCTGATGCGTGCGCTGTTCGCCTACGACCTGGTCGGCTTCCAGAGCGAGAACGACCTGCTGCACTTCTCGCGCTATGTGCAGGCCGAAGCCGGCGCGGTGGCGCTGGGCGACAACCGCTTCAGGGCCTTTCACCGCACTGTGCGGGCGGGCGCTKTTCCCATCGGCATAGACGTGGACGAGTTCGCGGCGCTCACGCACGCGCAGGATGCGCGCGACATGTACGAACGCATGAAGGAAGAGTATTCACGCCGCAAGCTGCTGCTGGGTGTCGAGCGGCTCGACTATTCCAAAGGCTTGCCGCAGCGGCTGCGGACGTTTGAAACCTTGCTCAAAAAGTACCCGGAAAATCTCCGCAGCGCCACGCTGATCCAGATCGCCTCGCCCAGCCGTGAGGACATGGGCACCTACACCGATCTGCTGCAGGAACTGGAAAGCCTGTGCGGCGCCATCAACGGCAATTTCGGCGAGCTCGACTGGATGCCCGTTCGCTACATCCACCGCAACGTGGCGCGCAAGCGCCTGCCGGGTTTGTACCGCGTGGCGCGGGTGGCGCTGGTCACGCCGCTGCGCGACGGCATGAACCTTGTGGCCAAGGAATTCATCGCCGCACAAGACCCGGCCGACCCCGGGGTGCTGGTGCTGTCCCGCTTTGCGGGGGCTGCGGAGCAACTGGAAGACGCGTTGCTGGTCAATCCCTACGATACCGACGGCACCGCGGACACCGTACAGCGTGCGCTTCAAATGCCGCTGGAGGAGCGGCAGGCGCGGCATCAGAAGCTGCTCAAGACCATCCGGGAACGCGATGTGCATTGGTGGCGGAGGGAGTTTCTTAACGCCCTCGGCTACGAGGGACCGGCTTAGTTGCCGGTTCTTGCTCCGGCCTTAGCTCTCTCTGCTGAGGGTTGTTGGCCGGGGTTGCCCGGCAGCGACTCACTT
>NZ_JBFUCA010000546.1:0-2695 GCF_056405475.1 Polaromonas sp. P1_G4 | reverse complement strand
AACTGGCTCAGTACGCCATAGGGTTTGTTGAAGCAAATCAAGCGTGGCGGCATGCCGGTTGGGGTGGGCGGAGTGAAGCTGGGGCTGGGCATGGGTGTCATTGGACCATGCCCCGGTAGCGGCACTGCGATAGCATCGCCGCATGAGTACCCAATACGAGAGCATCAAAACCGCGACGCTTTATACCGATGCCTTCGGCGTGGCCGCCCCGGATTCGCCCGTGGAACGCAATGTGTGGCCGCGCAAGCCGGGTGTTTTTATCCGAGCGATAAAAGTCGATGAAGCCGAAGAAGCTGGGGAAGCCGAAGAGGTTGACGAGCCCACAGGCGCTGAAAAGCTCCCGCGAGCGCTGCTTTCGCACGAGCTGGTGACCGGGCAGTTTGGCCTGGTGCCGCGCTGGGTCAAGTCGGCTTCAGACGCCAAACTGCGTTCGACCAAGCTGGTCAATGCCCGCTCGGAAACCGTCACCACGTCGAGCAACTTCCGCGATGCCTGGCTGGCCGGGCAGCGCTGCATCGTGCCCATGATGGCGTTTATGGAAGACGATTGGCGCAGCGGCAAGGCCGTGCCCACCCGCATTGCCCGGGTAGATGGCCAACCCCTGGGTGTGGCGGGCCTGTGGGAGAGCTGGACAGGCGCGGATGGCGAAGTCATCGTCAGCTACACCTTGCTCACGGTGAATGCCAACAGCCACGCCCTGATGAGCCGGTACCAGCAGCCCGGCAACGAAAAACGGATGCTGGCGATTCTGAACGAAGGCGCCTACGATGCCTGGCTCAGCGCCCGCACGGAAAAGGCCAGGGAGTTCATGCGGGCCTATCCGGCCAATTGGTTGACCGCCAACCCGGTTGAGAAAAGCCGCTGATCGCCACGCTAACCGGGTTAGAACGAGAATTTATTTGAAATGATGCTGCAGCCCTTGATGGGAAAGCGCGAGCAGCTATAGAAATAATAGCGAATTCAGTTTTCCGCCGGCGAGTGCGCGGTTAATGTTTTGCCGACTGCTGTGATTTTCCCCAGACCAGCAGCAGGTTGTTGACCGGCATGGCGTGCCGGGCTTGCAACTGCAGGCCGGCTTGCCCGGCTTCTAGCTCTACATCTTCCCTGCGCCTGATGCCCCAAGTGGGATCTTGCGCGCGCAGGCTCTGGTCAAAGTTGAGGTTGCCTTCAGACGTAGGCACACCGTCTTCCAGATACGGCCCATAAGTCACCAGCACGCCGCCCGGCGCCAGGTAGCGTGCAGCGCCCTGCATCAACGCCGCGCAAGTCGCCCAGGGCGAGATGTGCAGCATGTTGGCGCAGTAGATCAGGTCAAACTTTGAATCGCCTGGCAGCCACTCGGGCGCCATCACGTCGAGCACGAGGGGAGGGCACACATTGTCCAAGCCCCGCTCGGCTACGTAGGCTGCAATGGAGTCCATGGAGGCAGGAATCGCATCAGTGGGCTGCCAYGTCCATTGCGGAAGGGCTGCGGCAAACCAGGCGACATGCTGGCCTGTGCCTGAGGCGATTTCGAGTGCGTTGCCGCTCGCGGACAAGATCTCGCGCAGGACATCGAGGATGGGCTGCTTGTTGCGGTCTGCCGCGGGGCTGAAGTTGGGGGAAGTCATTCGCAAATTAAAGAGAGGAGCGACGCGTCTCAGTTGAGCAATCAATCGATCCGCTAGGTCGCCGTGGAATACCACGTCGCTTGGCCAATCAAGTCGGTTACATGCTTGTATATAACTCGATCAATCGCGGTCACAAATTTTTCCACCTTTGCAAGTTCGTCTCGAATGTCTTTCGCGCTAGTTCCTGGCATTACTGCGTTGTGTGCTAGTTCCGTACGTTTGTCTGCAAATCCCTTTAGTATGAGCGCGCTGTCTGCTCTCAGTACAGCATTGGTTGAGTGAAATATCTTCGATATCCCTATGCGAGCAAAAACTCTATCAAGGTTCTCAGCGGAGGGATAGGACTTGGTTAGCAGAATCTCTGAGCCGGCAATTGCGGGGGTCTGATCCGTATCCTGAAGAAGAGCCTTCTTCGGTGATTTTGTCATCGACCCAAGACCTTGCAAAAGGCGGCGCTCGTCCCCAGAGGCTTGATAATTTGCATAGTGTTTTTCTAGCTGTAGATTCTGAGAAACCAGAAACATTCGTAGATCAAGCGGAATCTTTTTGGACTCAGTGCCTGGTGTTGAGATGCATCGCGCGAAGATGTCAAAAAGATCCTTTATGAAATTCTCAAATGACCCATGACCAAGGAATACTGCTGCCGAAATCACGTACTGGCGAATGATGGGTTCTGTAATTTGACGATCGGCTTTGGCCAATACATCCCTATATCCCTTGATATGAACTTTGAACTCGCGCAAGGCGCGACTCTGCTTGTAAGCCATGAGATCAAACCAAGATACTTTTGATTTTTTGCACTCGTAAGCGTACTTGTTGCTCGTCGCTAGTGGCGACACTTATCGATCTGCGAAAGGCTTCGTCTTCAGAAAATAGCTGGCCTAGGCGATCCTGCACAGTCTTGGCAGCAATATTGAGTTTCTTCTTTTCTGCTTGCAGTTGAGCTACTGCGACCATCTCTGCGTCATAGAGTGCAGCGTTAAATTTGCTTTCGACGACTTTGGTGCGCGAGAATATTTTGAACGCCAAATCACCGAACAAATCTCGAACTTTCAGTAATGTGGAATTGAAAAACTCCTCAAGGG